>URWS01000292.1 GCA_900551605.1 uncultured Collinsella sp.
GAACCCGGGCGATCCGTCCGTCTCGACGGCTGGCGACAAGGACGAGCACACGGCGCCCGAGGTTAGCGTCGGCTGGTCGCGCATTAAGAAGAGCCCGGCGTTTTGGCTGCTCGTCGTTGCCTTCCTCTTTATGGGCTTGGTCAATGGCGCCATCCTGCCCAACCAGGTTACCAACATGACGAGCGTTACCGTCAACGGCGCCAAGATCGTCACGGGCGGTCACGATCCCATGTGGGCGGGCACTGTGCTTTCGGCCTACATGGTCACCGTCGTTATCGCCAAAATTTCGCTCGGTGCGATCTATGACCGCTTTGGCCTGCGCTTTGGCAATATCCTTGGCTCCGTTGCGTGCATTATCGCCTGCGTGGCGCTGTGCTTCCCGACGACGGACTTCGGTCCTATTGTCGCCGCTGTGAGCTTTGGTATCGGAACGTGCATGGGCACCATCACGCCTACCATCGCTGCGTCCAAGCAGTTTGGCATGGCCGACCTCGGCAAGGTCACGGGCACCATCACCTCGCTCGAGATGGTCGGCGGCACCGTGGGCGCCATTGTCTCGGGCGTGCTGTTCGATGCCACAGGCTCCTTTGCGAGCACCTGGATCGTGTGCCTGGTTTGTTCTGTGGCCATGCTCGTATTCCTGCTGGTCTCGGAGCCCATCGCCGCCAAGCTGCGCGCAAGCGTGGCGGGGGAGTAGACGTCCGTCGCTCTTTTCTGTTCGCCCCGTTCTGTCCGTGGCCGCCTTGGAAACCGAATGGATGCTCGTACCATCATTCGGTTTCCGAGGCGGTCACGGGCCTACGAAATGATCCCTATTCCTCCGTCCCCAAGGGATCACGTGATCCGAAGGGGACGGAGGAAAAGGGATCACAAACAGCGGCGGCGCGTCTGGCCGAACGAGTCCCCATACCCTCGTTCGGTCAGACGCGCCGCCGCTGTTTGCGTTTGTGCCGTATAATGACCGTTACCTATGACGCGATACAAAAGAAAGGTGTTTGCCCATGCAGGCACAGAAGGCGGAGGGAACCCGCGACCTTATCGGCGCCGAGATGCGCGCCTGGCAAAAGATGCAGCAGATTGCGGCCGGCGTGTTCGAGCCGTTTGGTTTTAAACCCATCGAGACGCCCGCGATCGAGCAGGTAGATGTGTTTGTCCACGGCATCGGCCAGTCGACCGACGTCGTGCGCAAGGAAATGTTCCGCGTGTTCAGCGGTGCCAACCTGGAGCGCGTCTTTACCGAGGGCACCGACACCAAACTCAAGCCCAAGCAGCGCCTGGCGCTTCGCCCCGAGGGCACGGCCGGCGTGGTGCGCGCCGTCGTCGAGAACAATCTGGTGCCCCAGGGCTCCACGCCGTTTAAGGCGTACTACGCCGAGGCCATGTTCCGCGGCGAGCGTCCCCAGAAGGGCCGCCTGCGCCAGTTCCACCAGGTGGGCATCGAGTGGCTCGGTGCTCCCGATCCGGCGGCAGACGCCGAGTGCATCATCATGCTCATGGAGTTCTACAAGCGTCTTGGTTTCGATCTTTCCAAGCTCCGTCTGCTCATTAACTCGATGGGCGATGCCCAATGCCGTCCGGCCTATCGCGAGCAGGTCAAGCAGTTTATCCTCGATCACGCCGACGAGATGTGCGACGAGTGCCGCGAGCGCGCCGAGCTCAACCCGCTGCGCGCCTTCGACTGCAAGAACGACCACTGCCGCGAGATCATGGCCGACGCCCCGCTGATGGGCGACAACCTATGCGACGAGTGCCGCGAGCACTACGAGCAAGTCAAGCGCTATCTGGATGCGGCGGGTATCGAGTATGTCGAGGACCCCACCTTGGTGCGTGGCCTGGACTACTACACCCGTACCGTCTTTGAGGTCGAGGCTCCCGGTGCCGGTGTCGGCTCCATCGGTGGCGGCGGTCGCTACGACGGCCTCGTTGAGCTTGAGGGCGGCAAGCCCACGGCCGGCGTCGGCTTCGCCGTCGGTTTTGAGCGCGCCCTGCTGGCCCTGCAGGCCTTTGGCAGCGACCTGGGTGCCGAGGAGGCCCCGTGCGTCTACGTCGCCAATGCCGGCAAGGAGCTGCGCCAGAACGTCTTTGCCATCACGCAGGAGCTTCGCGCCGCTGGCATCGTGACCGAGGCCGACTACCAGGGTCGTTCGCTCAAAGCTCAGTTTAAGCAGGCCGACAAGGTGGGCGCCAAGCTCATTTTGGTCCTGGGTGGCGACGAGCTTGCCGCCGGCAAGGTCAAGGTGCGCGACATGGAGAGCCATGACGAGGTGCTGGTCGATTTGGCCAACGTTGTCGAGGCGGTTCGCGAGCGCCTGTAGCGCATCATTTTGAATTGCGGGTCCGCCAACACGTCCCGCTCGCGGCGAACGATTGTTACGGGGGTGTTTCGCTTTTATGCGGAATGCCCCCGTTTGCGTATGCCGCCCACCGAGAAATACGACCATTTAGGGCAAAAACCCTTGCAATGCAGAAAATACTTTTGTGTGGTAAAGCGCAATCAGCGCCGAAAGTTTTTGCCGAGTGCCTATAATGAATATCGCATGTTACGTGCATAGAAGGAGGAATGGGAGGAAACGTGGCTGAGAACCTAAGCAACCAGTC
>URWS01000293.1 GCA_900551605.1 uncultured Collinsella sp.
TACGAGGTTCGCCTTAGTCTCGTGGGCTCGGAGATGTGTATAAGAGACAGCTCCTACACCGTCGAGTTCGGCGATTTTGCCGTTACCTCCAAGCTCGTCAACATCGATGTGCCCGGTTACGGCCAGCCCACCAAGAACCGCCTGCGCCTGTTCGACCTGGCGAGCGTCGACGACGGCCTGGTCCCCGGCAGTTCCATCGACTTCGACAAGACCGAGATCGCCAAGAACCTCACCTTGTTCCTCTACCCCGACGATTCCGATGAGCAGGGCCGCCTGCTTCGCATCTATCAGGAGTACTTCATGGTGAGCAACGCCGCCCAGCTCCTGATCGACGAGGCCATCGAGCGCGGCAGCAACCTGCACGACCTGGCCGACTACGCCGTGGTCCAGATCAACGACACGCACCCCACCATGGTCATTCCCGAGCTCATCCGCCTGCTCACCACCGAGCATGGCATCGAGTTTGACGAGGCCGTGACCATCGTACGCTCCATGGTCGCCTACACTAACCACACGATTCTTGCCGAGGCGCTCGAGAAGTGGCCGCTCGCCAGCCTGCAGAAGGTCTCCCCTGCCATCGCCGACATTATCGTCAAGCTCGATGAGGTTGCGAAGGCCGAGCACGATGACCCGCGCGTCGCCATCATCGACGAGCACGGCACCGTCCACATGGCCCACATGGACATCCACTTTGGCTTCTCCATCAACGGTGTAGCCGCCCTCCACACCAAAATCCTGGAGGACACCGAGCTTCATCCGTTCTACGAAATCTATCCCGAGAAGTTCTCCAACAAGACCAACGGCATCACCTTCCGCCGCTGGATCCATGGTGCCAACCCCGCGCTCGCCAGCCTGCTCGACGATGTGATCGGCACCGACTGGCGCAGCACCGGCGATCTGAGCAAACTCGCCAAGTTCGCCGACGACAAGGACGTTCTTGAGCGCCTGGCCGCCACCAAGGTCGAGGCCAAGGCCATCATGCGCCAGTTCATGGCGCTCGAGCAGGGCGTGACCATTCCCTCCAACGCCATCATCGACGTCCAGGTCAAGCGCATCCACGAGTACAAGCGCCAGCAGATGCTTGCGCTCTACATCATCTGGAAGTACCTCGATATCAAGAACGGCAACAGACCTAAGCACCCCGTCACCATCATTTTTGGCGGCAAGGCGGCGCCTGCCTACACTATCGCGCAGGACATCATCCATCTGATCTTGACGCTGTCGCAGTGGATTGCAAACGACCCCGACGTGGCTCCCTACCTGCAGGTTGTCATGATCGAGAACTACAACGTCACCGCCGCCGAGCGCGTGATCCCCGCCGCTGACATCTCCGAGCAGATCAGCCTGGCCTCCAAGGAGGCGAGCGGCACCTCCAACATGAAGTTCATGCTCAACGGCGCCCTAACCCTGTGCACGCTCGACGGTGCCAACGTGGAGATTGCCGAGCTCGTGGGCGACGAGAACATCTATACCTTTGGCGCCTCGTCCAAACAGGTTGAGCAGCTCTACGCCGACGGCACCTACAACGCCGGTGCGCTCTACCGCAAGCCCGGCATTAAACTGCTGGTGGACTTCATCACCAACCCGGCCTTTATGGCGACCGGCAATGCCGAGCGCCTGCAGCGCCTGCACGACGACATTAAGGGCAAGGACTGGTTTATGGCCCTGCTCGACATTGAGGAGTACATCCAGACCAAGGAGCGCGTGCTGGCCGACTACGAGGACCAGGACGCCTGGATGCGCAAGGCGCTCATCAATATCGCCAACGCCGGCACCTTCTCGTCCGACCGCACCATCTCCCAGTACAACGACGAGATCTGGCACCTGAACTAATTTCACTTCCCTTACCCATCCTCTTGAGAAACGGAGTCGTGGCGACACGGCTCCGTTTTTTGTGCCCGCACGTTACCCTGCAACCCGACTCGACCGAAGAATCTCGATCTGTAACAGCTACTCGGTAAAAACGGCCCCAGCTGTTACAGATTGAGACATACCGGCCCCTCCCCTTGGGTTTATCTCAATCTGTAACATCTAGCAGCTGAAATTCGCCTTTGGTGTTACAGATTTAGATGAAATGGTTAGCTCGGCGGAACCGTCTCGATCTGTAACATCTAACGTCCGAAATCGGCCCTACCCGTTACAGATCGAGACAAACGACCGGTCAGACAATCCCAACACAAAGAAAGGCTCCCCTCTCGCCCAGTGGACGGGAGGGGAGCCTTATATGTGACCGCGGCAAAAGGATGGCAATACCGCAGTCGCCCAAAGGAAGGGCCTGGATGTACCGGGCCTAGATAAGGTTCTTACCAGATACCTTATCGAAGAGATGGGTCGCGTTCTTCTCGAACTTGAACCAGATGGGGTCGCCCGCCTTGAGCGCACCCTTGGCCTCGAGGTCGACGACGGGAATGATCAGGACAAACTGACCGTCGGGAGCGGTCACGTGGACATGCTCGGTCGAGCCCATGAGCTCGGTCACCTCGACGGTGCCCTGGAGCGCGCCCTCCTCGCCCTTATCGGCAAGAAGAATCTGCTCGGGGCGCACGCCAGCCGTAATCTCCTTCACGTCTGTCTCTTATACACATCTCCGAGC
>URWS01000294.1 GCA_900551605.1 uncultured Collinsella sp.
CTACACTTATGCGATCGTCGGCAGCGTCAGATGTGTATAAGAGACAGTTCCACGCGTTGCCGATAGCCTAAGGCTCTTTCCTCCTCCACTTCCTTTCCTAGAATTCACCTGGGTGCCAAAAGGGCGCCTATGGCCATCTAGGGAAAGGAAAGAAGAATGGTCAAGTACAGAGAAATCCTCCGATTGATCGCGATGGGGGTGAGCCAGGAAAGCGTCGCCTTCTCTTGCGGCTGCGCGCAATCGACCGTCTCGGACGTTATCCGAGCGGCACGAGCGCGCGGCCTTTCCTGGCCGCTCCCGGAGGAGATGGACGATGCGGCGATCCGGTCCGTTATCTACCCGAAGAGGAGCCGCAAGGCCACGGACAAGGCCGCCATCGACTTCGAGCATGTGGCCCGGGAGCTTGGACGGCGCGGCATGACGCTGTCGCTTCTGTGGAACGAGTACTGCGATTCCGCCGTGTCGCGGGGCGAGGAGCCCTACATGTACTCGGCCTTCTGCAGGGAGTACAGGAAGTGGGCGCAGGCCCACGACATCCGCATGCGCATCGACCACAGGCCGGCCGAGACCATCCAGGTGGACTGGGTCGGGGACACGGCGGAAGTGGTCGATCCCGATACGGGCGAACTTCTGAGGGTCTACGTGTTCGCGGGATGCCTGCCCTACTCCAACTACCTGTTCGCCGAGGGATTCTACAGAACCGACGAGCAGGCCTGGATCGACGCCCATGCCCATATGTTCTCCTTCTTCGGCGGCGCGACCCCCGTTCTCGTGCCGGACAACTGCAAGACCGCGGTGTCCAAGAACACCAAAGAGGCGCTCATCGTCAACGAGCAGTACCGCCGCATGAGCGAGCACTACGGGTGCGCCGTCGTGCCCGCCAGGGTCAGAAGGCCCAGGGACAAGGCGAGCGTGGAGATGGGAGTCGGCCTCATCGAGCGCCAGGCCATGCTCGCGCTGAGGGGAAGGCGGTTCATGTCCCTCGGCGAGTTCAACTCGGCCCTTGCGGACCAGGTCGCCGCCATCAACTCGCGCCCCTTCCAAAGGCGCGAGGGCAGCAGGGAGAGCGTATTCCTCGCCCAGGAAAAACCGCTGCTCATCCCGCTGCCGGCGACTCCCTACGAGATGACGGCCCGCAAGGAGGTCACCGTCAATTTTAACTACCACGTGTGCTTCGACGGCTGCTGGTACTCGGTTCCGTTCGAATTCGTGAAGCGCACGGTCGCCGTGGTCGCGACGGCGAGGACCGTGTCGGTGATGGCGGACGGCACGCGGATCGCCATGCACGAGCGCGCTCACCGCAAGGGCGAGTACCGCACCAACCCCGACCACATGCCGGATGCCCACAGGGACTACGCCGAATGGGACGGCGCGCGGTTCAGGTCGTGGGCCGAGAGCATCGGGGAGGCCACCGCGCGGGCGATCGGGGCCATCCTGTCGTCGCGCAGGATCGAGCAGCAGTCGTACCGCTCGTGCCGCGCCGTGCTCGCCCTGGAGAAGACCTATGGAGGGGAGCTTTTGGAGGAAGCGTGCCAAAAGGCCCTTCTCAGGACGCAGAGGCCCAGCTACAAGACTATAAAGGGCGTAATAGCGGCACTTGCCCGGGAAGTCGGGCGCACCGACGAGGCGGCAGGCGCCTATCTGAGGGGCCAGGACTACTACCGAAAGATCGAGAGCGCAGGCGCCGACAACGGCGAGAAAGGCGGACGATGATGGCGAGCCAATCGACTATGGACAAGCTGCACGACATGAGGCTGTCGGTGATGGCCCGGGCCTATCGCGACCAAGAAGAGCTTCCCGCGGCATCAGGATTGAGCTTCGACGAGCGCCTCGCCATGATCGTCGACGCCGAATGGGACTCGCGCAGGACCAACAAGCGCCTTCGGCACCTGAGGCAGGCGGGCTTTCCCGAGCAGGATGCGAATATCGCCGATGTCCGCTACGATGACGACCGAAAACTCGACCGCGCCCAGATGGTCGAGCTGTCCAACTGCTCGTGGATCGCGAGCAGGCGCAACATCATCGTCACAGGGGCGAGCGGAGCCGGCAAGACCTGGATATCCAACGCCCTTGGAGTGGCTGCCTGCAACGCGTTCTACACCGTGCGCTACACCAGGCTGCCGGAGCTGCTGGACGAGCTCACCGTCTTCAAAGACGAGGAATGGCTCAAGCAGCGCAAGAAGTACATCAAGTGCGATCTGCTGATCATCGACGATTGGCTGCTGGAGCAGGTCAAGCCAAATGAGGCCAGGGAGATTATGGAGGTAATCGAGGCGAGGGACAGGACCGGATCGCTCATCCTGTGCTCGCAGTTCCCGCCGTCGGCATGGCACGCGAACCTGGGCAACGGGGCCATTGCCGACGCCGTCATCGACCGCGTGGTGTGCAAGTCCTACACCATCCACATTGCAGGCGAGGAATCTATGCGCAAGCGGATGAGAGGAATGGAATAGGAGCAAACCGACGAAGAGCGGGAGGGGTCGAAACGGCCCCTCCCGATTATCGGCGCTGCATGGAACAGGCATCGGCGCTGTGGACATACATCATCGGCGTAGCGTGGAACAGTCACCGCTCAGGCGTACCGTACGCA
>URWS01000295.1 GCA_900551605.1 uncultured Collinsella sp.
GGGCAACGTGTTGGCCTGCGCGGGCGAGTTTGAGGAAAAACTACTGCCAGATTCTCCCATCCACACGCTTGCCACACGCTACGTTATCGAACATGGCATCGTGCAGTCGTTCAACCGTATGGTGGATGTCGTGGGCTCGGATGGCTCGCACAACCAAGTCCCCGCCGGCATTATCGCCCCCATCAAGGTGGGCGATCGTACCGTCGGCACGCTCAAGTTCTACTACAAGACCCCGCGCGCCGTCGACCGTACCCAGTACGCGCTTGCCTCGGGCTTTGCCGAGATCTTGTCCACGCAGCTCGCCATCCACGAGCTCGAGGTGCAAAAGGAACTCACAGCGCGCGCCGAGGTGCGTGCGCTGCAGGCGCAGATTAACCCGCACTTCCTGTTCAACACGCTGAACACCATTGCATCGTTTACGCGCACCGACCCGCTGCGGGCCCGCGAATTGCTTCGTGAGTTCTCATCGTTCTATCGTGCCACGCTCGACAACTCGGGATCGCTTATTCCGGTCTCGCGCGAGGTTGCACAGACCAAGCGCTACCTTACCTTTGAGAAGGCCCGCTTTGGCGAGGACCGCGTGCTTGCGACGTTCGATGTGTCCGAGGACGTGGAAGATACGCTGGTGCCGGCGTTCGTGATCCAGCCGATTGTCGAGAACGCCGTACGTCATGGTATGGGCGATGACGACGCCCTGAGGATCGACGTGACCGTTCACCAAGACGGCGAGGATGCAATCTTGATTGCCGTGGCCGATAATGGCGTGGGCATGGATGAGGGTACCGCCGCCAGACTGTTTGACGAGCGCTCTGCCCGTCCCGACGCCAGCTCTCCCCAGGGTGGCGGCGCCGGTGTGGCCATGCACAATATTTCGGAGCGCATCCATCGCTTTTATGGGCCGCACTCCTATACGCGTGTCGAATCGGCGCCGGGCAAGGGCACCAAAGTGCTCCTTCATCTTGATTTGTCAGAGAGCATCTTTGACATTCAAGAGTAAAATAAAAGGCTACGGGCTCAACGTCATGCGGCGGATGCCCGGCGTAGTTAGTTGACGAAAGGTTTTATCCCTATGCTGCGTGCGATGATTGTGGATGATGAGGCGCCGGCTCGCTCGGAGCTTCGCTTCCTGCTCGAGCAAACGGGCAAGATCGGCACGATCACGGAGGCGTCGAGCGTCCGCTCCGCCATCGAGATGCTTATGGAAAGTCGCGTGGATGTCGTGTTTCTCGATATCTCGATGCCCGGTGCCTCGGGCCTGCAACTTGCCGAGGCGCTGCATAAGCTCAAAAATCCGCCGGCGATCGTGTTTGTGACTGCGTATAGTGACCATGCGGTCGAGGCGTTCGACGTGGATGCCGTCGATTATCTGATGAAGCCGGTCGAGGAAGCTCGCTTGGATCGCGCGATCGAGAAGGTCATGCAGCGCGCCAAGCCGGTCACGGACAGCAAGGTGACCATCGAGCGTATCCCGGTGGAAAAGGGCGGTCGCAAGGTGCTCATTCCCGTGGACGACATTCGCTTTATCATGGCCAAGGACGATTACTCCTGCATCTATACCGTCGATGATCGCTTTTTGTCGACGACCTCGCTGGCGCAGTTTGAGGCCAAGCTCTGCGACTTTGGCTTCTTCCGTGTTCACCGTCGCTATATCGTCAACTTGGCGTGCGTCACGGACGTCGAGACGGTGCCCTCGGGTGCCATCCAGCTGGGCATTACGGGCGTCGACGAACGCGTGCCGGTTTCGCGCCGCCGCGTCGTGCCGCTTAAGAAGGCTCTGAGTCTCTAGCACACTGGCCCCGCAGCCCTGTAGACCCATCGTCTGCGGAGCCGTGGGGCCTTTTTTGTATGTATCTGCCGAATCGTTTTTTGCGGAAGGGATCCCATGAACAGCGCAAGCGCCAAGCGCATCGACATCATCTCGGACACCCACGGCTATTTATCGCCTGCGCTCTTGGATGAGCTTGAGGGCGCAGACCTGATTATCCACGCCGGCGATCTCACGTCAGAGATGGACTACGAGCACCTATGCACCATCGCCCCCGTGCGGGCCGTACTGGGCAACAACGATTACTACCGCGACTACGGTCCCGATGTAGACCGTCTTGCGCTCTTTACCTACGAAGGCCTCAAATTCGCCGTAGCCCACTACCGCGAAGACCTCCCAGTGGGATCCGTAGACGTAGCCATCAACGGCCACACCCACGTAACCAAAGAAGCCCAAGTAGGCCGCTGCTTAGTCCTCAACCCGGGCAGCGCCAGCTACCCCAGAGGCACCCGAGGCCCCACCATGGCCAGAATGCTCGTCAAAGACGGCAAGATCATAAGCACCAAGTTTATTGACCTAGACTAACCGCAACAAAAACGGGGGATGTAAAATCGCATCTCCCGTTTTTTATGAGCCAAAGGCGGAGTTTCAACAAGAATAATCAGACCAACCCCACCGCGGAGAACGGGGACCTCGAGCCGCGGAAGCGGCGAGGAGCAAGAACTGTTTGGACAAAGTGACGGCAGGGAGGGTCTCCGGGGCCTGTCTCTTATACACATCTGACGCTGCCGACGATCGCATAAGTGTAG
>URWS01000296.1 GCA_900551605.1 uncultured Collinsella sp.
GTCGTCGGGCAGGTCCTGGGAAAACTCGAGCGCATGTTGCACCAGCGCCGCCTCGGACGTGCCCATATCCATGAGCATGTACGGCGAGGAACCGACCGAGGTATGGAAGAAGTGCAGATGAGCGTCATGGAAACCGGGGCAGACAAACTGCTCGCCGTAGTCGATAACCGACGTGGCGGCAGGAGCGGCGGCGATCACGTCATCGGGCGCACCGACTGCGACGATACGGTCGCCTGCGATGGCAATCGCCAGCTCGCGGGCGGTATCGATGCCGTCTTGCGCGGTAAAGACGTTCTTGGAGCGGATAATCCGATCGATATGTTGCATGGGCATCCCCATCTCTGGCAGGAAATTCAACACCCCCGAGTGTACTCCCCCGCCCTTGTAACAAAACCCCAAGCGGCAAACGGCAACTTTACCAGCCCTAGCGGCAGGTGGCATACTGGAAAGAGCCTGTACGATTTTGCGATCAACCCAGCAAGGAGCAAATCGACCATGACGAAGACCAAGGCACAGCAGATTATGGCGGCGACCGAGGCTCGCGCGGCTGACGACGTCACCGCAGCCATCCAAGATATCGCTACCGAGTTTGAACCCTATATCATCAAGCAGCGCCGCCACTTCCATAAGCACCCGGAGCTGAGCCTCGCCGAGGAGCGCACGACTTCTGACATCGCCAACCAGCTCGACGCCATGAATATCCCCTACGAGCGTCCGCTCAAGACCGGCTTGGTGGCAACGCTTCGCGGTACCGCGCCGGATGCCTATCGCGAGGACGGCACGCCACGCCGCCGCATCCTGCTGCGCGCCGACATCGACGCCCTACCCGTCACCGAGCAGACCGGCGAAGAGTTCGCCAGCGTCAACGAGGGCTGCATGCACGCCTGCGGCCACGACTGCCATATCGCCATGATGCTCGGCACGCTGCAAATCCTGCGCCATATGACCGACGACATCCACGGCGAGGTCCGCATCGTCTTCCAGCCCAGTGAGGAAAACGGCCAGGGCGCCAAACTCATGATCGGCACGGGCGTGCTCGACGGCGTCGATGGCGCCTACGCCGCGCATATCTGGAGCGAGGTTGACGCCGGCACCGTGAGCTGCGAGCCCGGTCCGCGCATGGCCAATACCGACTGGTTCCGCATCGACGTCCGCGGCACCTCGTGCCATGGCGCCATGCCCCAGCGCGGCCACGACGCCGTTATGGTTGCCGCCGAGATCGTCAATGCCCTGCAGACCATCGTTTCGCGCGAGATCAGCCCCTATGAGCCGGCTGTCATCACCGTCGGCGAGCTGCACGGCGGCACCGCGCGCAACGTTATCGCCGGCACGGCCTACCTCGCCGGCACGGTGCGCACCTACGGCGATTCGACCCACGAGGAAATGCCGGAGCTTATGCGTCGCATCGTGGAGCATACCGCGACCGCCTTGGGCGCCGAGGCAGAGCTCACCGACTACACCATCGCCAATTATAAGGTCGAAAACGATGCCGCCTCGAGCGAGCGCTGCCGCCAGGCAGCAATCAAATGCCTGGGCCCCACCGGCCAAGGCCATTATCGCGGCACACTCTCGGGTGAGGATTTTTCGGAGTACCTGCGCCGCGTACCGGGCGTGCTCGCCTTTGTTGGCACGCGCAACCCCCAGATTGGCGCCACGTACGCCCAGCATTCCTGCTTTTACAAGATTGACGAGACCGTGCTGGCAAAAGGCTCCATGGTGGCCGCCCAGTATGCTATCGACTTTTTGGCCGAGCCCACGCAAGAGGAGCTCGACGGCCCCGCGATTACCGCGGTCGCCGAAACCAACCCCGATCTGGCCGCCAAGTTGCGCTCTGCCAAGGCGACGACCGCCGAGGCTCGCGACGCCATCCATGATGCCCGAACGGCTCGCCATGCCGCGATCAAGGGCATCCACGACGCACGCGCTGCTGCACGCCGCGAGGAGAAGCACGACGAGTAGTCGTCACACCCATCCATAACAGCCTGGCTAAAGCAGAGCGGGGGCGGACGTTTCGACACGTCCGCCCCCGCTCATTTGTCAAGCGCTATTTCTAGCCCGTCCCCAAATAGCAGGCGGCGTGGCTACTCGTCCTGAGGCTCCTCGTCGGAGCTTGGCTCGGACGCCGACTCAGGTGCAGGTGCAGGTGCCGGCTCAGGCGCAGGCTCGGGCTCAGATGCCGTCTCAGACTCGGGCGCCGGTTCAGGCTCGGGCGCCGGCTCAGGCTCGGGCGCGGGAGCAGGTGCAGGCGCAGGTGCCGGCGAAGCATCCGAAGCACTGCAACCCGAGGGAGCGGGCTTCTTCTCGAAGGGCAATACAAAAGTCAGAACGTCGTCCTTATCCTCATCGGCCCATTCGCTTGCATAGCGTGCAACCCAATAGCCAACGGCACGGTGCTTGAGCATCTTGCCAAAGACCGTGAGAAATACCGTGACAAACGCCGTCAGCACCAAGAACAATACGAGCGTAATGCCACCGCCGGTAACAAGCGCCTCAATAGCCGTAGGACGGTAGTAGTAGCTATACATACCGACAGAGGCAATGGTGCCAAAGACGAGCGTCAGAATCCAG
>URWS01000297.1 GCA_900551605.1 uncultured Collinsella sp.
CCGTACATGTGCGGATGAATGTGGGAGGTGTTCGGATGAAGTCGATAATCAAGGGATTTCCGTTCAGTCCAACCAAAATCTCTCGCTCTTCCTGCAATTTCGAACATGTGGCCTATAATGTTGCTTTGGTTACGCTATGTATTGCGCAGCCATTTAATACATCGCCCACCGGGAGCCATTAATTCCTATCGCCATATTGGCTAGGAAGCAATCAAAGGAGGTATCCGTGGCAGCAGAGACGCCTTGCTCGGTCCTCTATAACGATATTCGCTCGTTCGGCGGTCTTAAACATCTCGAGATCGCCCGAATGCTCATCAATGGAAACTCTTATCTCGGCAGTACCCTGCTCGAGAAATGCTCTTCCAACCGCTCGTATCTCACCCGTTACATCGTCCATCGTAAGCCTGACCAGTGCGCGCCCGCCATCTACAGCGACTTTACCGTCACCACGCTCAACCTTTCCGCGGCAATCTGCAGCAAGCTCGGCGGTGGCGAGTCCGCCTATCAGACAATCGCCGAGCACTATCGCGGTCCGGCCGCCAACGAAATGATGTCGGCTCTCGCCAGCTACAAGCTGGACAGCCGCCTATATGCAAATGCCCTCAATCGCATCGACAACTTTGACGGCAATGCCGTGCGCGAAAAAAGCACGCTCTTCTTGATGCTCTTTGTAGCAACGGGGGCGCTCGCCGATCCCGTTCAGGGCGTGGCCACCGTCGAGCGCTTTTGCGACAGCAAGACGGGCGGGCACTTTGGCACCACCGAAACTACCGTCGGACGTGGCTTTATGAGCAGCCTGGAGCAGCCGCACACCGTCGCCCCCAATCTCGGCTTGCTTAGGACGCACGCCGGAAACAGCGTTGACATGCAGATTCACCCGCTCACGCGTGACCCGCGCGGCACCGTAATCGGATCGCTGCCCAAGACATCGCCCAGCATCACCGACGTGGGTGCAGATGCATCGCGCGAGCACTTGCGCATTTGGCTCGAAGGCGGACGCTGGTACGCCCAGGGACTTGGATCGACCAACGGCACGGTGCTCGAATCGGGCGCAGGCGACGGCGACATTGTGATTGAGCCGCCGCGTGACCAACGCGAGCCTGGCAAAATCTATCCCCCGGTGGAAATCGAAAACAGCGACAGGCTCCATCTTGGCCTCTACACGACATTCCTTGTCATTGTGGACTAACGCGGGCGGCGATCGAAAAACGGTCGCCACCCGTCTTTTGTCTTCTACCTTCTGCGTCGTAAACGACAATACTCAGCGGCATACGCTGGCAGTGCGGCTATCATGGTGCTTTACCAATAGCCGCACTGCCGACGCATACGTGCGGCAACCCATGCCAGACAAAGGAACGCCATGGATACTACCGATAGCGCCTATGGCGACAAGCTCATCCGTCTCGACACGTTCGACACCGCCGTGGCGGTCGACCCCAGCGCCGAGGACGATGCCAAGCGCCGGTTTATGACGCTCATTCTTCAAACGGCCCATCGCAGCGACGGCAACATCGGCCACGTGCTGTGCGCGACTAACACCAACGGCGAGATTTTCGCGGTAAAGCTGCTCAAAGACAACGCCATCCTTTCTGACCAGGCACCCGATCGCTCCGTCGAGCAATCGGCCGCGCACCTGGCCAACACCGCTGCGCTGTTCGAGGAGTACCGTCACCTGTGCACCGTCTCGCACCTGCGAGGATTTCCGCGTGTCTATGGCTACGGCTCTTGCGAGGACGACCCGCTCATCCTCATGGAGTGGGTCGAGGGCACCTCGCTCAAGCAGGCGCTGCCCCTGCTTCCGCACGATACCTCAGGCGGGCTAACCACCCTGATGGTCGCCGCCGTCGGAAACGCCGTGCTTCGCGCGCTCTTGATGACCCAAGGCCTCGTGAATCCGGTCGTCCATCGCGATCTGTCGCCCGCCAATATCATGTTCCGCACCACCAGCCGAACGCTCGAGCAGCAGATTGCCGATTGCTCCTTTGACCCCTGCCTCATCGACATGGGCTCCGCTACCATGGTCCTCAGCAATGACACGATCACCCGACGCGCCGACATCTGGCGCTTTGCCACGCCCGCATACGCCGCGCCCGAGATGCTCACGCAGGATATCGAAGGCATCGCGGCCCTTCGCCGCTCGCCCGCCATCGACGTCTATGCGCTTTCGAGCATTCTGTACCAGCTCTACAGCGGTCGCAAACCGTTCGATGTCGAGTCGACGGGCGCCGCGGCAACCGGCTCGTTCTATCTCATAAAGACCAAGATCAAACCGGCGCCGCTCGAGCCGCGCTGCGAGGGCGACGAGGCTCTCGTCCAGATCATCATGAAAGGTATCTCGGTCGAACAAGGCGATCGCCCCACCGAGCAGCAGATGCTCGAGGTGCTCTCGGCATACCTTCCCGCTGCAGAATCTGAGGGACGCGAGGACGCGGGCAATGACGCCGTGATCGACATCGATTCCGGTACGCACCTTAAGGTCGACGTCGCCGGCGAGCGCGCACGAGAAATTCTGGAGCTGTCTCTTATACACATCTCCGAGCCCACGAGACTAAGGCGA
>URWS01000298.1 GCA_900551605.1 uncultured Collinsella sp.
ACACGCTGGCCCACGCCATCGGCCGCACCGACGGCAACCCGCTGTTCGTGATCTCGCAGAAGACGCTTACCGGCCACGCCAAGGGTGGTGCCTGCATCTTCCAGGTCAACGGTCTGACGCAGCTGTTCAAGTCCGGCGTGATTCCGGCGAACGCGGCGCTCGACTGCGTGGATCCGAAGCTCCAGCGCGACGACCACATGGTCTGGGTTAGGAAGCCCCTGCGCATCGGCGGTGGTGAGGACGAGTTCGGTCGCGAGACCGCTGGTCGCCCGGTCAAGGCCGGTCTGGCCACCTCGCTCGGCTTCGGACATGTTTCCGGCTTCGTGGCTCTGGTCCATCCGGGTGCCTTCGAGGCGGCCGTGGCCAAGGCCGATGGTGAGGCCGCACTGGAAGCTTGGCGTGAGCGTGCCAACGCCCGCCTGGCTGCCGGCCAGCGTCACCTTGAGGAAGGCATGATGGGTCGCGCCGCGCTCTACGAGCCGATCGACAACCGTCGCTTCCGCGAGGATCACCGTGGCTACGACCACCACGAGGTCGAAAAGGCGATGCTCCTCAACCCGGACGCCCGCCTCGGTGCCGACGGCTACTACGAGGCCTGATATTCTCTGGCTCCCCTCGGTTGATGGGAGCCAGTAGCGCACCGGATCTCGGCTCCCCTCTTTGAGGGGAGCTCCCGCGAAGCGGGTGAGGGGAGTTTCCCCTGGAGCTTTCTCGCTGGCACAAACTCAGTGAGAGAAATATGCAGAACATACGAAAGCCCCTCCCTCGGAGTGGGCTTTCTGCGTTTCAAGGGGCTGATTTGGCATTCGCCGGAGGTCTACTTCCGTTTCAAGGGGCTGTTACCCAAGTAGACAAGGCGTAAAAACGGCGGAATGGCGTTGGCGTTATGCTGCGGATACTCGTGGTATGGAGGATGGCCAGCCCCTTGAAACGGAAGTAGACCTCCGGAACGGTCAAAATCCGCCCCTCGAAACGGAGATAGACCTCCGGGGCGGGGCGCGGATGTTTTTGGACGGCTAGGCAGCCAGCCCAAGATGTTTGCGGTATTGCGCGAGGTCATCCAGCATAGTGAATCTTTTCCCCCTGAAATGGAAATCAGGCCCCAATTCTGATGAGGTGTAGAGATTACGCGCGAAGCGGTACACAATAGGAAGCATGAATACTTGTGGTTTGGGGCATGACGTGGTGGATGTGGCCGCATTCGCCGAACAGTTGGCGGAGCCGGGGTCTCGCATGCGTGCGCTGTTCTCCGTGCGTGAGGTGCGGCAGGCATCCGACCGCGCGCGCCAGAAGAATGACGGGGAGGCCGTCCATCTGGCCGCCAAATGGGCGGGCAAGGAGGCGTTCCTCAAAGCCTGGTGCGATTATCTTGGCGATGCCCCCTATCCGTTCACGCTTGATAATTTCCCGTGGCCTGAAATCGAGATCTTGGACGATTCCCGTGGTGTGCCGCATGTGTCTCTGGGTAAGGGGGCGGCGTCAGTCTTCCAAACTGATTACGCGAATTCGGCTGCCGGCGCTCGCTATTCCTCTGCTTCCGATAACGGGCCTTATGCAGTGATGCAGGAGCGGCGGAATGCGCGTTCGGCGCAGCGCTCGACTCTCGGTGCGGGGTCGATGCCGCATATCCATATTTCCCTGAGCCACGATGGTTCGATTGCCTCCGCGGTGGTGACGATTTCTGTGGAATAGCGCCCGAGGCCCCCGAGTGCTACATGCTGTACAACGTCTCCATCATGGTTAACCTGTGGGGCGCGCTCACCAGCCGCGACGTGCGCCTGCTCAAGAACCAGATCGACAAGCTCGACTCGCTGCCCGAAAACTGCTGGTTCGTGATTCTGAATGCGATGGGCGCCGACCTCCAACCATACGAGTCCCAGCTCATCCATTTGTGATTTCGACGGTTTCCAGCTCCCCTCTTTGAAGGGAGCTGTCGCCGTAGGCGGCTGAGGGGAGTCCTCGGCAAAGCCACAATCCATCAACTAGATTGGCTGGTCCTGCTGCAGCCACACGCGTTTGCCATCCCCGAAGAAATATGTATAATAACTCAAGTCGCCAAAAGCGACGTTTAACGCGGATGTAGCTCAATGGTAGAGCCTCAGTCTTCCAAACTGATTACGCGGGTTCGATTCCCGTCATCCGCTCCACTATATAGGTTTGTGGCTAGGGTACTACCCACAACATTGCCCGTAACACCACCGCCCGCAACAGAACACGGCCTTGGTGAGTCGTATGTTTGCGTTCACAGAAATTGCATGTAGTATGTCTCCGTGTATGCGTAGCGGTATGTGATACTGCACACATGCGGAGCAGTGGCATACTGACGGTCGTCAGTAACTCCGGCCCCCGCGCAGCGGCGGCAAATCCGCCTCAGTTCCCAGATGGTGGGACCGGCACGCCCCGTCGAGAAGAAAAGTGCGTTATCGCAGGGTGGATGACGAGGGTGCCACTTTTCAAAAATTCCAAGGTTCTTTTCAGTGTCGGGTAAAAAATTCCCTCTACCCGGGTGTACGCATTCGTGCTTTTTGTTTAATACCGTAACGCCTTATAAG
>URWS01000299.1 GCA_900551605.1 uncultured Collinsella sp.
ATGGTGTTGCTCACACGGCGGCGCACGACACGGGAGTCAAACGGGCGGTTGATATAGTCCGAGGCGCCCAGCTCGTACGCGCGCAGAACCATATCATCGGAATCTTCGCTCGAAATCATGATGACGGGCAGATTGTCACTAACCGATCGGCGCGACAGATCGGCCAGCACCTCAAAGCCGCTTACGCCCGGCATGACAATATCCAGCAGCACGAGCGACAACTCATCGCCATAGCGGTCGACCATGTCGAGCGCCGCACGACCGTGGTCGGCCTCGAGGATGCAATACTCGTCCTTGAGCATCTCGCTGAGAATGGCTCGGTTCATCTCGGAGTCATCGACAATAAGCACCAAAGGCTTTTCGCTTTGGAAGGCCTCGATGGAATCGGCATCGGTCACGACCGTACCGGCTTTTGCCTTAGCGCGGCTCAATAACTGGACAGCGCGGCCAACGCCCTCATCGACCGTCTCGCCATGAATGCGAACGCCACCAACACATGCCGTCAAGCTCACGTACTCATGGCCCGGAATAATCGTGGAATGAACGGCTTCGGATACCTGATGCAAGCGACGGGCGAAGTCATCGGAGGGAATATTGGGCATGACAACCACAAACTTGTCGCAGCCATAGCGCACAAGCTCGTCAGTCGAACGGATTCCGCTGCGCATGGCTGTCGCCACAGCACCGAGCGCAAGGTCGCCGGCATGACGGCCACACGTATCGTTGAAGGCCCTAAAATCATCAAGGTCGATCATCGCAATGCCGGCATTCATGCGGGCGCTACGGAGCTTTTCCTCGTAATATCGGCGATTGCGCACGCCCGTCAGCACGTCGGTGTAGACAAGGTCCTCTTCTGTGGCCTCTTGCTCATCAATCGGACGCACCATCAGCAAGACGTGAGGCTCACCCTCGACCTTTAAAGGGCGCAGGCGGGCGCGGTACTCAACACCATCGTTGAGCAGTTGCTCCGACACCTCACCCGAATCTGCCAAGGCCTCAAGACTCGACTGACGCAGACAAGGGCACCGATTGCCGGCGAGCAGGCAGTTAGGCTCGCTCTTAATCTGATCGGCCGACAGCAAACGCACCACGGGGTAGGTCTTCGCGACGCGGGCGACCTCAGCGGCAGCCTCCTCGTCGGTTAGATTGACCTCGTGATTATTGAGCATATGGGGCCCTTTCGATAGGTTCGCATGGTAGCGGTGGGTTCCAAATGCTACAAGGGTAACACCTTGCCGATGCAGGTAAGCACGTGAATGCCGTTACATTTTTATGAGTTGGCAGACGGCGCGATTGAAGCCGCAGGCGTGAGGTTTTGAGCACGTTTGTTAACACGGCCGAAACGTTTGCGGGTGAAGCCTGTTTTGTTTTTTGCAGCCGCTAGAGCCCCAAGATGCCACGGACAGTCTGGGCAGCCGCTGCCGGGCGATCGCGCAAGCCGTTGTGCGCGCCGGGAACCATTACGAGTGGACAGTCCAAAAGCTCAGCCGCTATCCTCGTTCCCGCCTCGCGGGGCGTACCAATCGAAAGCTCGCCCAAAAGCACGGCGGCCACCGTTTTTGACGCGCGAACGCTATCCCAATCGGGAACGCAGGTCATAGTAATCCCGTATTCGTTCGCCATGAAACTGCGGCCGTTGCGCAGGGCATGCTTGGCTTCTGCCTCGGTTAACTTGGGGGCCTCAGGGTCCGAATCGCCGATGGCACCCAGGAAGGCCCGTAATGCCCGGGAGACCTTTCCCGCGGCGATCATCTCGAGCAAAACCGGGGCCGCGCCCAGGCCGGCACCCTCATCCGTCACGGCGGGTTCATGCAGAATCGCACGCGAGATTATGGCGGGGTTTGCACGGAGAAGCTCCAGGGCCACCAACGTACCGGCGCTATGCGCAAGCACATTTGCCGGAGCGCCAACGTGTTCGATCACGGCTTGCAGGTCGGCGGCCTGAGCGGCAAGATCATAGCTGTCGTCTGCCGCATCGCTGCTGTCACCGCAGCCGCGGCGGTCGTAGGCAATTACGCGGTAGTTGCGACTGAGCTCACAAGCGATACCGTCAAAAAATGTGCCGTCGACACAAGCGCCGTGCACGCACACCAAGGCAGGAGTATCAGGCGACACATCCGGGCCGGCATATTCGCGACAGGCAATCGTGGTGCCCGCATTCTCGACCGTAAAATCCATACTGTGTTCCCATCGTCAACACCACCAGGCCGTGCCGGGGTGCGGCTTGGTCAGATGGCGTCATTTTGTGCGTACATGAATGCGTTTACTGTACCCGGCTCGCACCCTTTCATGACAGGGTTTCGAAAACTCACCCGATTGCAAGGTTTCTGCCTAAACAACAGCACCCAAACCCGCGACCCACATGAAGGCCGATGCTATGCTTAAGCTCAACTGTCCCAAGGAGCATATGCCTATGTCTACGTTTTTAAATGCCAGCCCCATCTTTGGGCCCGTCCGCAGCCGTCGCCTGGGCCTTTCGCTCGGTGTCAACATGATGCCGGCGAGCGGCAAAATCTGCACGTTCGACTGCATCTACT
>URWS01000300.1 GCA_900551605.1 uncultured Collinsella sp.
GCTCCATGGCGCGCTCGTGGGCGGCCTTCTCGTGCTTCCAATACGTCGGCAGGCGCAGCACGCCCTCAAAGCCGGAGTAGCGCTCCTGGTTGTGCAGGCCGACCTTAACGTTGTCCTCCACCGTCATGGTGTTGAACAGGCGGATGTTCTGGAACGTACGGGCAATACCCATGCGGTTGACCTGGTAGACCGACTTGCCCGAAGTGTCCTCACCGTCGAGCAGGATGGTGCCGTGCGTAGGCTGGTACACCTTGGTGAGCAGGTTGAAGACCGTGGTCTTGCCGGCACCGTTGGGGCCGATGAGACCGGCGATCTCGGTCTTGCCGATGGTTAGGCTAAAGTCGTCTACCGCCTTAAGGCCGCCGAATTCAATGCCCAGGTGGATGCACTCGAGCGCCGGGCGCTGGCCCAAGTCGCGGTCGGGAACGATGGCGCCAGAAGGATACGGGACCATCTTGCCCTTGTTGAACTCAAACTTACTGGGCATCGGCTGCCACCTCCTTCTTGGAAGCAAAGCGGTCCTTAATGCGTGCGAAGAACGCCTTGAGCTGTGGGTTGTTGGTAAAGACCATGACCAGAATCAATACGATGGCGTAGATGAGCATGCGGTAGTCCGAGAACTGACGGAGCAGCTCGGGGAGCACCGTGAGCAGCGCCGCGGCGATAACGGAGCCGCGCATGTTGCCCAGGCCGCCCAGGACCACGAACACCAGAATGAGGATGGACGTATTGAAGTCGAACTTAGTAGCGGAAAGCTGCGAGAAGTTACCGCCGAACAGAGCTCCGGCAGCACCGGCGAGGGCAGCGGAAACCACGAAGGCGATCATGCGGTACTGGGTGACGGAGATGCCCACAGACTCGGCAGCGATCTTGTTGTCGCGCACGGCAATAATGGCACGACCGGTACGGCCGCGAACCAGGTTGAGCACAATCACGAGCGCGACCATAACCAGGATTGCGCCGGCAAGGAAGGTCGAATAGGTCGACACGCCCGATGCGCCCTGCGCGCCCTTGATGATGGCGGTGCCGTCCTCGAGCAGGTGCAGGTCGTCGATCGTGGAGTTACCCGTGATGTTAAAGATCACATGCAGGCCGCGGGAATCGACGCCCACAATGAGACAGGTGACGACCTCTTTGATAATCTCGCCAAAAGCGAGGGTCACGATGGCCAGATAGTCGCCGCTCAGGCGCAGGACCGGAATACCGATCAAGAAGCCCAAGATGGCAGCGGCGATAGCGCCGACCACAATGCTGATGATCAGACGCATCGGATCGGACGGAACGGTGCTCTCCAGCGCGACGGCAGTGACGATGCCCGTATAGGCACCGACGCTCATAAAGCCCGCGTGGCCCAGCGACAAGTCGCCCGCGATGCCGACGACGAGGTTAAGGGAGATGGCCATGACGATATAGGCCGTGATGGGAACCAGCTGACCGGCGATCATGCGCGGGATCATGTGGTTGGACTGCATAAAGAACACGATGGCGAACGCCACAACGCACATGGCGTACGTGACAAAGTCGTGACGCGTCTGCTTGTCTTTAAGAAACTTCATAACGCTCACCTACACCTTCTCGGGGACGTACTTGCCCAAGAGGCCGGCAGGCTTGACGAGCAGGACGATGATCAAAACACCAAAGACGATTGAGTTGGCAAGGCTCGTGGAAATGTAAGCCTGCGCCATCGCCTCGATGATGCCGATGAGAATGCCGCCGACAAAGGCACCGGGGATGGAGCCGATGCCGCCGAAAACGGCAGCGTCGAAGGCCTTGATACCAGGCATGGCGCCCGTGGTGGGCTGCAGGACCGGCGAGTAGGAGCACAGGAGCACGCCGGCGATGGCAGCGAGGGCGGAGCCGATGGCGAACGTCATCGAGATGGTGCGGTTGACGTTGATGCCCATGAGCTGAGCGGCGGCCTTGTCCTCGGACACGGCGCGCATGGCCTTGCCCATCTTGGTCTTACCTGTAAAGAACATCAGGCCGGCCATGATAACCAGGCAGGCGACGATGGTGACGAGCGAGACGGCGCTTACGTTAAACTTGGCCAAGAACTCCGGCACCGGGAAGGTGACGAGCGAAGTGAAGTTCTTGGGCGTGGCGCCCCACAGAAGCTGCGCGGCGTTCTGCAGGAAGTAAGACACGCCGATGGCCGTGATCAGAACGGCCAGCGGGCCTGCTTGGCGCAGCGGCTTATAGGCCAGACCCTCAATGAGAACACCGAGAACCGTGCAGACCACACAAGAGAGAACTACAGATGCCCAGCCCGGGAGGCCGAGATACGACGTGGCGCAGAACGAGACATAGGCACCGACCATGATGACATCGCCGTGAGCGAAGTTGAGCATCTTGGCGATACCGTAGACCATGGTGTAGCCCAACGCGATGATGGCGTAGACGCTGCCCATGGACAGGCCGTTGACCAGGTATTGGATAAAGACCGTCATGTTCCACATCCCCCTTTCGAATAGGTTTCCAGTTAATGTATGAAACAGGGACGTTACACTGTCCCTAGA
>URWS01000301.1 GCA_900551605.1 uncultured Collinsella sp.
GGTGGCGACGAGGGCATCGGCGCCCAGCGCCTGGGCGACCTTGCCGTGCTCGATCATGCGCTCGGTCTCGGTGTCGATGATGCCGACCAGAACAGGCACGCGGTGATCGACGATGCGCACGGCCTCGGCGATGATCTGACGACGACGCTCGTCGGTGGAGAAGACGACCTCGCCCGAGGAGCCCAGGAAGAACAGGCCATCGACGCCGGCATCGATCATGCGGTTGATGCTGCGCTCAAAGGAGGCAACATCGAGCTGGTGGTCTTCGGTATCGGGAACAACGACGGGAGGGATAACGCCGGTGAATTTCTGAGTTGCCACAAGAATCTCCTTAGTTGTCTGGCGGGCGACCCTATGCCACCCACTCTTGTTGGCAGTGTCCAGGCCGTCTAGGCCAAAGAACACGGGTAGAACGTTTGGTTAAAGAAGTCGATGACTTCGTTTTCGAACGCATTGATGCGCTCGTGAGCGTATTTTGCATAGATGATATGCCTTCGGTCACACTCAAGACCGTTGAATACGGCAAACTGGCCCTTGGGGTCGCTCACGGTATCCATAAGCGATGTGCCCATGAGCACCGATCCGCGCACCCTCGACGACAGCGCCTCGAGACCGCCAGGAAGCGGATTGGCAACCGCCGTGCAGGCGAGGCCCCGCTCGTCCAGAGCAGAAACCGCCAGCGCGACTCCGCCGCCAAGACCCTCGCCCCATGCAAAGATGCGGTCGGGGTCCATGCCATCAAGATTGCGTGCCACCTTCGCCAGCGCGCAACCCCAACGGACGCGCTCGACAAAAGCGGGCGAAGAAATCCCCCGCTGCAGGTCGTCCGCACCAGCAACATCGTCATCCAGCGCGAGGACGGCATACCCCATGGCGGCAAATCTCGTCATGTGATGCCAGCCGCGCACAGGCCGATCGATGTCGTGGAACATCAGGCACAACGGCACGCGCTCAGATACTCGGGCACGACCGACAGGCTCGATCAAACGAGCGTGAATCGCATCGTCACCGAGCTCAAAGGAAACCTCCGAGTAACGGGCGCAGGGGTTAACAAAGTCAATCGCCGTAATGGCCAGGCCTTGAATCTCAAGATTCGAAGCACATGTCTCTAAATCAGAAACATCTGCTTGGACATCACCGCGCCAGTCCCGATATTCTGCGAGCCTTGACGAAACCGTTCCAGGAATTCCCACGAGCCCGGGGACAATCAGCTCGTCAACATTGCTCTCGCACTTAGACATGAGCCTCCCCTCCCTTGCAGAAAAACGGAATGATCAAATCGTCAAAATCCTGAATCTCCTCGTGGCCAAAGCCATCAAAGAACTCATGACGCTTTTCGCAGATCAGGTTGTTATAGACCGCAAACTGCGTCGCTGGCGGACAGACGATATCGGCTGTGCCGGTGCCAAACAGCACGGGGCATTTGACCATAGGGGCAAAGTTCTTGGAATCGAAGTACGCCAGCTTGGCATAGGCTTCGTCAATACGAGTCGAGTCCTCGTCAAACCAGCGAGACCAATAGCGCAAGCCCTCGTAGGCAATGTCGTCGGCATCCAAATCCCAGACCAAGCGGAAATCTGACAGGAAGGGATAGAGGATGGCGGCACGATTGATAAGCTCGCTGTTAAGCGCACAGGTCGCAATGCCCAAACCGCCGCCCTGCGACGCGCCGTTCACAAACACACGCGCAAGATCGATGCCCTCGAGCTCGCGAACAATACGGCACAGGATGCGAATATCTTGGTGCAAGCGGACATAGTAGAGGTTGGCCGGGTCGCCGTCGATACCGGCGACGATATGACCGGCAACCGTTGTGCCCTCAAATCCACCAATGTCCTCGGAGGGACCTCCTTGGCCGGGGCAGTCGAGGGCGATGAGTGCCATGCCCATGCCTGCAAACGACGCCTGCTCAAACCAGCTGCGGCTTGCACCCGGATACCCATGGAACTGAAGTACCAATGGCACGGGCTCGTCCGAGACGGGTTTAAGGTACTTGGCATGCAGGCGCGCGCCGCACATGCCGGTATACCAGAGGTCGAAAAGCTGGCAGGTCGCGGCATCGGCGACCGATGCCGTCTCGATCGCATAGTCAAGCCCGACGGCGTCGGCCTCGGCCATGCGATCCTTCCAAAAGAGATCGAAATCTGATGGACGGGGCATGGCGCCTCGATATTCACCAAATTGATGTCGTAGCTCCTGAGC
This sequence comes from uncultured Collinsella sp., assembly GCA_900551605.1. Lineage (GTDB taxonomy): Bacteria > Actinomycetota > Coriobacteriia > Coriobacteriales > Coriobacteriaceae > Collinsella. Next base: position 2,203 of record URWS01000301.1, read on the forward strand.
ACTTGGCATGGCTCGTGAACCCAACCTTTCGAAATCGCAACGGAGGTGCGCCCGGCAAGGGAACCGGGCGCACGGGAGGGAAAGCGAGGCTACTCGCCGAGCTTGGGATGCAGCAGCGACGGCGCAGCGCCGAGCAGCATCTTGGTGTAGGGGTCCTGGGGGTGCTGGAAGACCTGCTTGGCCTCGCCCTGCTCGACGATCTTGCCGCCATTCATAACGATGATGTCGTCAGAGATATAGCGGACCGTCTGGATGCTGTCTCTTATACACATCTCCGAGCCCACGAGACTAAGGCGAAT
>URWS01000302.1 GCA_900551605.1 uncultured Collinsella sp.
TCTACACTTATGCGATCGTCGGCAGCGTCAGATGTGTATAAGAGACAGGGAGCTGCAGAACCAGGGCGCCGAGCTAGTCGAGGTCGACCTGCCGCACTTGGATGCCGCCATCGCCGCTTACTACGTCATCGGCCCGGCCGAGGCGTTCTCCAACCTGGCACGTTTCGACGGCATTCGCTACGGCTACCAGGAGGAGGGCTGCGCTAACCTGTCTGACCAGAGCTCGCTGTCGCGCGCCCACGGCTTTGGCGCCGAGGCCAAGCGCCGTCAGATGCTCGGCGCCTACCTGCTGAGCTCGGGCGTGTACGACAAGTACTACTACGCTGCGCAAAAGGCCCGCACGCTCATCACGCAGGACTACGACGCCGCGTATGCCAAGGTGGACACCATCCTCATGCCGGCCTCGCCGCGCACGGCCTTTAAGTTTGGCGAGATCAGCGACCCCACGCAGATGTACCTCTCCGACCTGTACACCATTTCGCTCAACATTTGCGGCAACGGTGGTATCTCGGTGCCGTTGGGACTGGGCGAGGACACCAAGCTGCCCGTTTCTGTCCAGCTGGTGGGTCCGGCCTTTAAGGACCGTCAGCTGCTCACGTTTGCCCGCGCCCTGGAGCGCGGCTTTGCCGATGCCGCCACGGGTGCGCCCGCGCTTTCCGTCGCGCCCGATTTTGCCGGGAAGGGAGGCGAGCTGTAATGAAGGAGCTTTCCGAGGTCCTGCAGGATTGGGAGGCCGTGATCGGCCTGGAGATCCATACCGAGCTCACCGCACTCGATACCAAGATGTTCTGCAACTGCAAGCTCAGCCACGATGACGAGCCCAACGCCAACGTGTGCCCGGTGTGCCTGGGCCTGCCCGGTGCCCTGCCGGTGCCCAACAAGCGCGCCATCGAGAGCATCGTCAAGGCCGGTCTCGCCACCAACTGCGAGATTCAGCGCCACTCGATGTTCTACCGCAAGCACTACTTCTATCCCGACATGGCCAAGAACTTCCAGACCACGCAGGGTCCGGTCGCCTTTGCCATGTACGGTCACCTGGACCTGGACGTGACCGGTCGCGGTGCCGCCGAGCGCCCCGATTGCGCGTTTGGCGAGGCCGAGGCCCAGAGCCTGGCGAGCGCCTCGGCCAACGCCGAGGGCCTGTCCACGTCCATGACGTCGACCATGCGCGAAGGTAACCAGCGCGCCGGTCACCTGGCCAGCTACGACGCGTCCAACCTGCAGATGCCCGAGCGTCGCGAGGACGGTTCCTACACGGTGCCCATCCGCATCCTGCGCATCCATATGGAGGAGGACGCCGCCAAGATGATGCACGTGGGTGGTGCCGAGGGCCGCATTACCGCCGCGGCCGAGTCGCTCGTCGACTACAACCGCTGCGGCACGCCGCTGATCGAGCTCGTGACTGAGCCCGATTTGCGTACGCCCGAGGAAGCGCGCCTGTTTATGGAGAAGCTCCGCCGCATCTTTGTGACGCTGGGCATTTCGGACTGCTCCATGGAGAAGGGCTCCATGCGCTGCGACGGCAACGTGTCGCTGCGCCGCCGCGGCGAGACCAAGCTGGGCACCAAGACCGAGCTCAAGAACCTTAACTCGTTCAAGAGCCTGCACGACGGCCTTGCCTACGAGATCTGCCGTCAGGCCGAGGTGCTCGAGGAGGGCGGCATCATCTATCAGGAGACCCGCCATTGGGAGCCCAGCCGCAAGCGCACCGTGGTCATGCGTGTGAAGGAGACGGCCGACGATTATCGTCTGTTCCCCGATCCCGACCTGGCGCCGTTTGATCTGGATGACGAGTTCATCGACCGCTGCCGTGGCGAGATCCCTGAGCTGCCCGATGCCAAGCGCGTCCGTTTTGAAGCCGACTTTGGCATTAAGACGGCCGACGCCGAGCAGATTGCCGGCGACCCCGAGTTTGCCGAGTTCTTTGAGGCGGCCGCTGCCGGCATGGCTGGCAAGGAGGCCCAGACGGTCGCAAACCTGCTGGTGAACGAGATGATCGCCTACCTTAAGGGCGCGGGTGTGTCGCTCACCGAGTCCGGCATCGCGCCGGCTCAGGTGGCAGCCCTTGCCAAGCTGCTGGCGACCGATGCCATCAGCTCCAACCAGGCGCACGAGGTCTTTGAGGCCATGGCCCAGACCGGTGATGACCCCAATAAGATCGTCGACGAGCGCGGCATGCGTCAGGTGAGCGACGCCGGCGCGCTGCAGCCGACTGTGGACGAGGTGCTGGCAAACTGTGCCGAGCAGGCGCAGCAGTATCGTGACGGCAACCAGAAGGTCATCGGCTTTTTGGTGGGCCAGTGCATGAAGGTGAGCCGCGGCAAGGGCAACCCGAAGCTCTTCAACGAGTTGCTGAGAACGTCGCTCTCGTAAGCGGGAACCCGGGAGCCCCGGCAGGGCGGGTGCTTCCTCAAAATTTCGAACAGTCCTGCGCAAGACGAAGGCCACATTAAGTGGCCTGTCTCTTATACACATCTGACGCTGCCGACGATCGCAT
>URWS01000303.1 GCA_900551605.1 uncultured Collinsella sp.
GCCGGCGCGCTGCTGGGCAACTTTGGCATCATCGTGGGTGGCACCGCTGCCGGTCTGTTCGATGTTGTGACTGCGCAGGGCATTGTTAAGTCCCTGGGCATGGGCCTCATGATGGGCTTTGGCGTCGCCGTCGTCCTCAAGGATATCCTGCCGCAGGTCGCCGGTATCGTCCGCGGTCTTGCCGCCGACAGCTCCACCGACACCGACGAGCAGTCGCTCATCTCGGGCTCCCTTAAGCTCGACGCCGGCGTCATCGGCCTGGGCGCTGCCGCCATCGCCGTGATCGTCGCCATCGTGCTTGACCTTGGTCCCGTTCCGGCCGTCATCGTGACGCTGTTCACCTTTGTCACCACCATCATGAGCGCACAAAGCTGCGGCCAGACGGGCATCGACCCCATGGAGATCTTTGGCCTCATCGTCATGCTCATCGTGGCCGCCTTCGCTCAGATCGCTCAGGTCAAGCTGTTCTTTATCGCCGGCATCGTAGCCGTGGCGTGCGGCCTTGCGGGCGACGTCATGAACGACTTTAAGGCCGGCGCCGTGCTGGGCACCAACCCGCGTGCGCAGTGGATCGGCCAAGCCATCGGCGGCATCGTGGGCGCCCTGGTCGCCGCCGCCGTCATGGTCGCGCTCGTCACCGCCTATGGTCCGGACGCCTTTGGCCCCGACAAGAGCTTTGTTGCCGCGCAGGCAAGCGTCGTCGCCACCATGGTCTCGGGCATCCCGAGCGTGCCGTGGTTCGTTGGCGGCTTTATCGCCGGCATCGTCATGTACTGGCTCGGCATTCCGGCCATGATGATCGGCCTGGGCGTGTACCTGCCGTTCTACATGTCACTCACGGCCTTCCTAGGCTCCTGCGTTAAACTCGCCTACGACAAGTGGTCCGCCCACCGCGACGCCACCGCTGGTCTTTCTGACGAGGAGAGGGCTGCCAAGGACGCCGCCTTCCAGGAACAGGGCCTGGTTGTCGCCAGCGGCCTACTCGGCGGCGAGTCCATCGTCGGCGTTATCCTGGCGTTTGTCTCTGTTGGCCTGAGCCTGCTGGGCTAAACCCAACAACAACGTACCCGTACAGAGCGCGGGGTCGGAGACTATCCGGCCCCGCGCTTTTTTGTATCTGCCGAAACCCTCGGCAGTACTCGCATGTGGCGTGTCTTCCTTTGCCTGCTCGCCTAAGTTCCATGTCAAGATGACCGCCCCACCCGTCACGGTGTAGAGTACATGCTGCGAACGCACCCGCGTTCCTGCGGCAATACGAGGTGGACATGGAACTCGATAAACAACAGATCAAGCGACTGCGCGAACGCCATCATCGGCGCCATGGCATCCGCCCCGCCCACAGCGAGGCCATGGAGAACGCAAGCCGCTTTCTAAAGCAGGCATTCAACATTCGCGAGGGACGCGCGCCCTATCACGTGATTCGCAAGCGCTTTGTAAACGGGGCGCGCCTGACTGGCTCGCACTTATGCATCCTGATCATTGCCATGTTGATCGCGAGCATCGGCCTCGATATCGACTCGGATATCGCCATTGTAGGCGCCATGCTCATCTGCCCGCTCATGGGCTCGGTCCTTGCCATGGCATACGGCATCGCCACGCTCGACCGCGAGATTGCCGTCGAGGCCGTCGCCAGCCTCGCGCTTCAGATGGCCTTTTGCCTGGTCACGTCCACGTTGTACTTTAAGCTCTCGCCCCTTGGCACCACCACGGCCGCCATCGTCGACAATTCGACACCGACTGTGTGGGACCTTGCCGTCGCGCTCGCGGGCGGCTTTGCGGGTGGCCTGGGCAACTCGCGCGACCAGGAGCCCGCCACGCTCATCGCCGGCGTGGCCGTGGCGACCGCGCTTATGCCACCCCTGTGCGCGGCGGGCTATGGCATCGCCATCGCAAGCGGGTCGCTGTTTCTCTCGGCGCTTTACGAGTTTGGCATCAACGTGGTCTTTATCGCACTGGCCGCCGAGGCCGTGCTGCTTCTTTTGCGCGTGCCGCTCAAGCGCGACCTGAACGGCGACGGTATTGTGACTGCTGAAGAAAACGCCGAGGTCGACGAGCTGTCACGCAAGGTGCGCCGCCGCATCATCGTGGGTACGGTGATCTTTGCCATCCCCTGCATCGTTATGACCGCGGGTTCCATTGGCTCGGCGCAGGCCGGCGTGCAGGACGGCTACGGCGTCACCGAGACCACGCGCGAGCTTGCGGCGGTGCTGCCAGGCTTTAAGGATTACACCGTCGCCGTCGAGACCTCGGCCACCGAAGGCGACGAGGAGGGTATTGTCGAGCGCGAGATAGTCGCCCACGTGACGACAAGCGAGGCGCTCGGGGCACACGACCGTCACGTCGCCCGCAAGCTCATCGACCTCAACGTGCCCGAACTCGATCGCGTGGAGTTCGATGTGAAGTGATGCGGGGCGGCCCTACAGCTCGTACTTGTACACGCGGTAGATGTACTTTTCGGCTTCCATCTCGTAGGTGGCGATGGGCAGTCCGTAGC
>URWS01000304.1 GCA_900551605.1 uncultured Collinsella sp.
CAACGGAGTCGCGCAGGTGCTCGCTGATCAGCTTAATGGCCTCAAAGTGGAACATGTCGGAAAGCTCCCAGGCGCCCTTGGTGGTGTAGCCCTCGATGGCGTGGGTCAGAGCGTCCATGCCGGTGGAAGCGGTCAGGCCGGCGGGCATGGAGGCCATCATATCGGGGTCGACGACGGCGACCTCGGGGGCGTCGTTGGTGTCGACGCACACGAACTTGCGGACCTTCTCGGGGTCGGTGATGACGTAGTTGATGGTCACCTCGGCGGCGGTACCGGCAGTCGTCGGCACAGCGATGGTGAACACGGCGTGGTTCTTAGTGGGAGCAACGCCCTCGAGGCTGCGGACATCGGCGAACTCAGGGTTGTTAATGATGATGCCGATAGCCTTGGCAGTGTCCATGGAGGAGCCACCACCGATGGTCACGATAGCGTCAGCCTCGGCGGCCTTGAAGGCCTCGACGCCGTCCTTGACGTTTTGGATGGTGGGGTTGGGCTTAATCTCGGAGTAGAGGCTCCAAGCGATGCCGGCGGCGTCGAGCTCGTCGGTCACCTTAGCGGTAACGCCAAACTTGACCAGATCGGGGTCGGAGCAGACGAAGATCTTCTTGTAGCCACGACGCTGAAGCTCGCCGGGGATCTCCTTGATGGCGCCGGAACCATGGTAAGAAATGGTGTTGAGAACGAAACGATTAGCCATTGATAGCCTCCTATCGTGCGCGGGGCACCCATTACGCCCCGCACTATAAGTCCCATCCTAACGCTTTTGAAACGAAAAACACGCGAGAACGTCAAATTTGTTAAAGCGTTTCAACAGATGATGAAAAATATTGCGGCAAAGGGGCAGCCCCTTTGCCGCATTCGGTTACTTTCGACAGCCCTCTTTCCAAGCCTCGGCCGCAACCTTCCAGCGTAAGCGCAAGTCGCGCTCGCGGTCGATGAACATGATGGCAAACGCGACAAACAGCAGCAAGCTCGCCACGACGATGGCGTGCAGGCCCATGCGCTCAATACACCAGTTGCCCAACACGGCGCCAAACACAAAGGTAAAGATCACGCCAAAGTACAGCAGGCCGTTTTCCAAAAAGCCGCGCCTGTGGGTGATGATGTAATCGTCCACGTTTTGCAGCGCGTTGCGCAAGTTGCCGATGCACATGGTCGTAGCGATGCCGTGACCGTGGATCTTGCGGAAGCTCTCGACCTGCATGCCGCAGGCAAACGAAGTGAGGCAGTTGGCGAGCAGGTTGTAACCGCCACCGGGGATAAAGCTCACGCCCAGCAAGATGACGGCTTCAAAGAACACCGTCACTTGGCGCCAGTGAATCACGCTGCCAAACCGTTCGTGTACCAGGTCGGCAAGCATAATGCCCACGGCAAACGACACCACAGGGAAGAAGTAGCGCCCCGCAAGTGCCCAATTGCCCTCCGAGATGCTCACGCCCACGAGCAAGATGTTGCCCGTCTGTGCGTTGGCGAAAACATGGTCGCGCCCAATGTACGAATACACATCCATAAAGCCACCGGCAAGCGCCAAGATGATGCCCAGCTCAATAGACTCCGATATCTGCTTGGCACGCTGCATCGTCGTGCATCCTCCTTGTTGACGACTCTCTCGTGCGTTGGCGGAAACATAGCCGCCGTTCATACTGTAACCCATTGACAACATGGCGTGCGCGCGAGACGGGTTCTCCAACGCGCAGATACACAGTCTGGAAACAAACGGCGGGCGCGACGCCGACACCCGACGCCTCGTGTACTCCACCAGTCTTTTTAGCGCCGTCCCAAAAAGACTGGTTACAATTACGTGCAGCATACTAACAACGGGAGGGATCGTGGCAAAAAAGCCCCAGGACGCTCAGCACAACCAGCACGGCAAGCATGCCCAGCGCGGCCAGCAGCAAAAGCGCGGCGGCAAGGCCCAGGGCGGCCACGCCACTCATACTCCGGCTGCGCCCGCCCGCCCCTGGCGCCCGGGCCGCGATAAGTTCCTTCCCGTCAGCCGCGCCGACATGGATGCGCGCGGTTGGGACCAGTGCGACTTTGTCTACATCTGCGGCGACGCCTACGTGGACCACCCTAGCTTTGGTATGGCCATCGTCAGCCGCGTGCTCGACGCGCACGGCTACAAAGTGGGCATTATCTGCCAACCCGACTGGACTGACCCCGCCAGCATCACGGTGCTCGGCGAGCCGCGTCTGGGCTTTCTCGTCAGTGCCGGCAACATGGATTCCATGGTCAACCACTATTCGGTGACCAAGCACCGCCGCCACACCGACGCCTATACCCCCGGTGGCGAGGCGGGGCGCCGTCCCAACCGAGCCGTCACGGTCTACGGCAACCTTATCCGCCAGACGTTCAAGGACGCCCCCATCATTATCGGTGGCATCGAGGCGAGCCTGCGTCGCCTGGCCCACTACGACTACTGGCAGGACAAACTCAAGCGCCTGTCTCTTATACACATCTCCGAGCCCACGAGACTAAGGCGAATCT
>URWS01000305.1 GCA_900551605.1 uncultured Collinsella sp.
GTCCCTTGCGGCGTAGTTCTTATTTAAGCCGTCCAAGTTTTGGGGTGCAGTTCACGCTACGCGCGGCGGGGGCTTCCTCCGTCCGTGCGGAATGTTTTGGGAGGTAACCCAAACAGCCCCGGCTGGGTCCTGTGCAGTCACCCTTTAGGCGGAACTCTCCTAATTATTTGGATGAGTCGTTTACTTACTTGTGCTGTTACCGTCTTCCCGCTGTTGTTGGGGTATGCTTTGTTCGTATGTAAACGTATGACATGTTGATGGGGGAGGGTGCTATGGCTCGCGAGAGTGCTCGTTCTAAGGATACGGCTAAGCCTGGCATCAAGGAAGTTGCAGCGGTGGCGGGGGTTTCGCCTACTACGGTATCTCGCGTGCTTAATAATCGCGGCTATATTAGCCAAGAGACCCGCGATAAGGTCCATGCCGCGATGAAGCGCATCAACTATACGCCCAACGATATCGCCCGTGCCATGCTCAACGGTCGCCTGAATCTTATCGGTATGATCGTCCCCTATGTCAGCAGTCCGTTTCATGCCCAAGTGGTTCAAGTCATTGAGCATACCCTGGCCGAAAACGGTTTTAAGATGCTGCTGTGCAATAGCGCCAATCGACCCGAGCTTGAGCGCTCTTATATCGACATGCTTCGACGCAATATGGTTGATGGCGTCATCGTCAACTCGCTTAATATCGGTGCCGAGGCGTATGCCGAGATGGGCTTGAGTCTGGTTGGTATCGACTGCGACCTTGGCGAAGCCTCTGTTCAGATTGCGAGCGACAGCTATAGCATCGGCGAACTTGCCACGCGTCGCCTGATCGATGACGGATGTTCACGCATCCTGTGCCTGCGCAGCAATAGCCGCATGCGCATGCCTGCCAATAAGCGTACCGATGCCTACCTCGATGTTGTTGAGCAGGCCGGTTTGCCCGCGCTTGTCCGTGAGGTTGAGTTCGTTAAGCCCGACGACGAAAAGAGCGCGGTCGTTGCGAAGATCCTCGATGAGAACCCCGATATTGACGGCATCTTTGCGGGAGACGACACGATGGCGGCTATCTGTCTTAACGTGATGAAGCAGCGCGGCTTGAGCGCTCCGGGCGATATTAAGGTCGTGGGCGCGGATGGTGCCCGCCGCACTATGACGTTTATGCCTGACTTAACAACCGTACGCCAAGATATCGATCGCATCGGAGAGCTCGCGGCGCAATCCATCATTGCTCTTATTAACGGCGAAAAGCCCGAATCGAATATCAAGCTCCCCGTTGAACTCATTGAGGGTAAAACCGCGTAGTTCATCCCGTGCCAAAAGAATTCCTCAAACACCTCTGATGACCGTTCGCCGGCATATGTCAACCGTTTGCCGACGACTGGAACTGCGAAAAGACGTATTGGTGTGAAAACGTTTGACATATGAAAACGATTGACATATCTTGCAGTTGTACCGAGTTAGTATCTCGTGAGAAAGGAAGTCTCGGATGCACAAGGTGTATTACCAGCCTGAGGGAATTTGGGTAGGCGACATCATGCCGTACGGCGAGGACGGCACGTTCTATCTCTATCATCAGCGTGACACGCGAAACCCCGGACCTTTCGGAGAGCCGTTTGGCTGGGCACTCGCGACAACCAAGGACTTCGTCAATTACAAAGACTTTGGCGAGAGCCTTGAGCGTGGCGGCGACGAGGAAGTCGACCAGTATGTTTATGCCGGCACGGTGTTTAAGGTGGGCGACAAGTACCATGCGCTCTACACTGGTTGCAATCGCGATAAGGTCAAGGCACGCTTGATGAAGCAGGTTCTTCTTCACGCAACGAGTGACGACGCCGTCAAGTGGGAGAAGAACATCGCCGAGACGCTGCTTCCGCCCCAGGAGGGTTACGATGACCGCAACTGGCGCGATCCCTTTGTGCTTTGGGATGAGGAGAACGAAGAGTACATGCTCATCCTCGGCACGCGTGTGGGCGAGGACAAGCGTCTGATGACCGGTCGTCTGGTCAAGTTCACCTCCAAGGACCTGGATACCTGGGAGTTCCAGGGCGACTGGTGGAATCCGGGCCTGTACACCATGTTCGAGATGCCTGATCTCTTTAAGATGGGCGACTGGTGGTATCTGGTGTTCTCCGAGTACAGTGATGGCAACAAGACCCGTTACCGCATGTCTCGCTCTATCAACGGTCCTTGGATCACTCCTGCGGACGATTCCTTCGATGGCCGCGCGTACTATGCCGCGCGTACCGCATTTGATGGCGAGCGCCGCGTTCTCTTTGGTTGGGTTCCTACGCGTGACGAGGGCGGTGACCCCAGCTCTTACCTGTGGGGTGGCACCTTTATGCCTCTCGAGATCGTTCAGCGTGCTGACGGAACGCTCGGCACCAAGCTCCCCGACAGCATGCTTGGCGCCTTTGGCGAGGCTAAGGCAGTCGAGGCCTTTGAGCTTTCCTGCGAGTCGGGCAAGGTCGAGCAGGTGCTCGCCGCGGATGCCGGTTCCACCT
>URWS01000306.1 GCA_900551605.1 uncultured Collinsella sp.
TTCGCCTTAGTCTCGTGGGCTCGGAGATGTGTATAAGAGACAGGTGCAGCACCGAGCAGTTGCCCGGCACGCGTTCGTGCTCGTCGCCCGCCGCTCCCCTCACGTGATCCAAAAACTCCTTGATGGCCGAGCCATGGCTTACCGCGAGCACGCACGTATGGTCCGGACGCTGCATAAGCTCGGTCAGCGTCGCCACCATGCGCTCGCGCACCTGCATCTGGCCCTCGCCGCCAAACTGGCGATAGAAGTCGCGCCACGGGCGCTCGGGCATAAGCATCACGCGCTCGGCCTCAAAGTCGCCAAAGAACCACTCGCGCAGACCGTCCAGGCGCTCGTACGCCAAGCCCGGCCACAAGTTGGCGATAGTCTGCTCGGTGCGATGAAGCGTGGAGGTGTAGGCATGATCGGGCTCAATGCCGCGCGCACGTAAAAACATGCCGGCGCGCGCCGCCTGGTCGCAACCCAACTGCGTAAGCGGCGAATCACTCCACCCCTGAATGATACGCTTAAGGTTGAATATCGTCTGTCCATGACGGACCAGATACAGATCTTTATTCATAGGGGTCCTTTCGTTCGTTACCAACCCAAGAGCGAAAACGCCCCGTCGCAATAGCCAAAATGAAGCACGGCTCCGTTGTCGGGTAGCTCTCCCCTGCCAGTCACATACTCAAGAAACTCCTGGCAGGCTGAGCCGTGGGAAACCGCCAGCACGCAGTCGTGCTGCGGCCTGGCCATGATGCGCGACAGCACCGCGACCATACGCGACTGGAGCTGCACTTCAGACTCGCCACCAAAGGCCACCGGATAATCACCCCAGGGCTGCGGCGGCATATCGCGATTTGATGTGCCCTCCAGCGAGCCCAAATGCCACTCGCGTAGGTCATCGACCAGCTCTATCGAGCGGCCCTCGCCAGCAATTAGCTCAGCCGTACGCAGCGCCCGGCCCAACGGGGAGGAATACACACGGTCAAAGGTCACGCCACGCGCCTCAAACGCCGCACGCGTCGCCAGCGCCTGCTCGCGCCCGCGCGCCGTAAGCGGCGAATCGTGCCCACCCTGCAAAATGTTCTGCACGTTGAGCTCAGTCTGCCCATGCCGCACCAAATACAAATCTGCCACACGCCCTCCTCTCGCACCACCGCAAAGGGGACAGGTACCTTTGTGGTGGTTTACCGCCGGATCACACCGCGGTGACGCTCAACTACAGCAGTACGTCGGCGAGCGAACGCTTGGGTACGTGGTGCACCTGTGCCTCGTCGCGCCAATAATTGATGGAGCCATCGGGATTGGAATCGATCGCATCGATCACCTGTATCTCGGCCGGAACGCCAAAGGCCATGATCAGCTTGAGCTCATACTTGTCGTTATCGAGCCCCATGGCATCGATCGCATGGGGCGTAAAGGCCTTGAACATGCAGGCTGCCACCTCGGGCGTGGCACTGCGGGCGGCGAGCATCATCGTCTGCGCGGCAATGCCTGTGTCGACATCGGTAATGGGAGCGGCGGGCTTGCCCGGAACGGCGCGCTCGGCCAGAATCGCGATGTAGCCGGTCGGGCGCTCGCCCTCGGCAGGACCCGGCCAATCCTTAAGTGCGCCGGCCCATGCGAGCTCGTCAAATACACGCGCGCAATCCTCGGCACCGCTCACCACATGAAGACGAAGACGCTGAGCATTGGCACCACACGGGGTCAGGTGCGCCAGCTCCGCCAGCTCGAGCAAAAACTCGCGCGGCACGCGCATGGACTCGTCAAAACGGCGGCACGTGCGGGCGCGGCGAACCAACGCATCAAACGCGTCCAAGCCGAGCTTTTCGCAACCCTGCTCTGCCATCGATTCGACACTCGACGGTGCCTCGGGAACTGCTTCGTTCATAGGGACCCCCAATACAAACCAATTGTCCTTAGGAAAATCTATCCTAAAACGTAGGCAATAACGAACAGGGCTGCAATGTTCTACACCTGTTGAATAGAAAATCGCGACGTGGGGAACAACGGAAACAATTCAGGGCCTTTGGGTTACGTTTCGCCCTCCCCGACCCATACGCCAGCGCCTTTAGGCGATACTGGTTGTAACGATCAAGGCTTACGCCGCACGGAAAGGAGACATTATGGGCATCTTTAAGAACGATGACCAAAAATCGAGCCAGTTTGGATTTGACGAGAAAAGCATGGCGGGCAAAGCCGTCAAGGCCGTACGCTGGATTTACGCCATCACGGGCGTCATGGCGCTCATTGCTGGTATCGCGCTGCTTTTTGCACCCGCCAAGTCCCTCGTCTTTTTGACGACTGTCCTGGGTTTTTACTTTGTAATCACCGCTGCCATCAGGCTGTTCACTGCCATTTTTGAGCCGCTGCTGCCCACCGGCTGGCGCGTGACGAGCATCATCTCCAACCTGCTCATTATCTTGGGCGGCGTCATAATCCTGCGCAACCAGGCCTTCTCGACCGCGACGCTCACCACGATGGTGG
>URWS01000307.1 GCA_900551605.1 uncultured Collinsella sp.
CGGGTGGTTTCTGATGCGGCGCGCTGCGCGCCCCGCACAGGCTAAAGCCCGTAATGCAACAAGGCCCGGCTCCGCTGCAACGGAGCCGGGCCTTGGTCGCTAGGACGGCGGAACCAACTATTCCACGGTCACGCTCTTAGCGAGGTTTCGGGGCTGATCGACATCGCAGCCGCGCAGGATGGCGACCTCGCGGGCGAGCAGCTGCAGCGGGACGCTCGCCGTGATGGGGCTGAACACGTCGCGGACTGCTGGCACGCGGATGATGCAGTCGGCGATCTTGTTGATCTCCTCGTCGCCCTCGGTGGCAACGACGATGACCTTGGCGCCGCGCGCCTTGCACTCCATGAGGTTCGACACGGTCTTGTCGTAGGTGGCACTCTTGGTGGCCACAGCGATGACAGGGAAGCCCGGGTCGATCAGGGCAATGGGGCCGTGCTTCATCTCACCGGCGGCGTAGGCCTCGGCGTGCAGGTAGCTGACCTCCTTGAGCTTGAGTGCACCCTCGTAGGAAATAGCGGCGCCCATGCCGCGACCCACGAACAGTGCGGACTGCGCGTCCTTGCACAGCAGGGCGGCCTCATGCACGGCCTCGGTTTGGGTATCCAAAATCCACTGGATCTGCTCGGCCGTATCGGAAAGCTCGCGGAACAGCATGCGCGTCTGCTTGGTGGTCAAGCGGTACTTGACCTGCGCCAGCAGCAGGGCCAAAAGCGTAAGGCTCACAACCTGGCCGATGAAGCTCTTGGTCGAGGCGACCGCGATCTCCTTGTTGGCCTTGGTGTAGATAACACCGTCGCTCTCACGCGCTACGGGGCTGCCCACCACGTTGGTGATGCCGAAGACCTTGGCACCCTTGATGCGCGCGTCGCGAATGGCGGCAAGGGTATCGGCCGTCTCGCCCGACTGGGACACGGCAACGACAAGCGTCGTCGGCGTAATGATGGGATTGCGGTAACGGAACTCGCTGGCCGCCTCCACCTCGGTGGGGATGCGAGCCCAGCCCTCAATGAGATTCTTGGCAATGAGGCCAGCGTGATAGCTGGTGCCGCAAGCGATCACGTAGACGCGATCGATGTCGTTGAGCTCCTCGAGCGAAAGGCCCAGCTCGTCGATGTCGAGCTCGCCGGCCGGCGTCATACGACCGACCAGCGTGTCGCGCACGACGCGCGGCTGCTCGTGGATTTCCTTGAGCATAAAGTCGGGATAACCGCCCTTTTCTGCCATGTCCAGGTCCCAGTCGATGTGGGTGACCTTGGGCTCGATAACGTTGCCGGCCTCGTCGGTGTACTCGACGCCTGCGGGCGTGAGCCTGGCAAACTGACCGTCCTCGAGCACCACGACATCGCGGGTGGCGTCGATGAGCGCGATGACATCGGAGGCGACATAAGCGCCGGTCTCGCCCGCGCCGACCACGATCGGGGAATCCTTGCGGGCCACGGCGATCACGCCGGGCTCGTCAGCGCACACGGCGGCCAGACCATAGGCGCCGACCACGTGGGCGCAAGCCTCGCGCACGGAGGCCATCAGGTCGTGCGTCTCGGCATAAGCCTCTTCGATCAGATGCGCGAAGACCTCGGTATCGGTCTCGCTCTTAAAGTGGTGGCCGCGACCCTCCAGCTCTTCGCGCAGCTCGGCGAAGTTCTCGATGATGCCGTTGTGGACGATGGCGATACGACCGTCGCAGCTAGTGTGGGGGTGAGCGTTAACGACCGAAGGCTTGCCGTGGGTGGCCCAACGGGTGTGGCCGATACCGCAGGTAGCGTCGCTGTCGATGTTGGAAAGCTCGCTCTCCAGGCCCGCGACCTTGCCCACGCGGCGGATGACGTCGAGGTGCGCCGCGGCGCCCTCGCCCACCTCGAGCGCGACGCCCGAGGAATCATAGCCGCGATACTCCATACGCTTGAGGCCCGTGACCAGGATGTTCTTTGCAATATCAGAGCCGGTGTAGCCGACGATTCCGCACATAGGATAAATCCCTTCGTTCGCGTGACTGCAAGACGTCCACGCACAGGGGGCGCTGAGACGTATAACGTTCGAGTATTGTACTCACGCAAACGCAAGCTGATATACCAGAAGTGGTACCTCAACTTAGATACCACCCGATGCACACACGTCCAGCCGGTCCAAACCACCACAAAAGCGCCTGTCCCCCTTCGTGGTGGTCGCGTTGGCAACAGCGTTTCCCCAGATAAAACCTGCCAAAATAAACCTATCCCCTTTTGGTTGGTTTGGGATGCTACAATCTGGCTTGTACTTGAAACGCATCAAAGGGGCCGCTATGGCAAAGGTAAAAATCAGCGACGTCGCGCGCGAGGCCGGAGTTTCGCTGGGCACGGTTTCCAACGCGCTCAACCACCCCGAAAAGCTGCGCCCCGAAACCCTCAAGCTCATCAACGAGACCATCAATCGCCTTGGCTACCTGCCCAACCAAAGCGCTCGTCAGCTCGCGGGCGGCGCCACCAA
>URWS01000308.1 GCA_900551605.1 uncultured Collinsella sp.
GGCTGCCGTGCCTGCGAAAAAATCTGCGCGCACAACGCCATCTCGTTCGACGACACCCGCGAGCGTGAGCTTGCCAGCGGCGCTACTCGCACGGTGCACGTGGCCGCCATCGACCACGATCGCTGCGTGGGCTGCGGCCGCTGCATTGCGGCATGCAACCAGGATTGCATCAAGCCCGGCTATGACGCCGCGGCCGACGTGCTCAACTGCAAGATCGCCGAGTACACCAAGGCCGTCGTCGACGGACGCCCGAGCTTCCATATCTCGCTTGCCATGGATATCAGCCCCAACTGCGATTGCCATCCCGAAAACGACACGCCTATCGTCAACGATATCGGCATGTTTGCGAGCTTCGACCCGGTCGCCATCGACCAGGCCTGCGCCGATGCCGTCATGGCATCCGAGCCGCTGCCCAACACCGAGCTCACCGATAGCGCGGCCAAGATGGAGCACAACCACGAGCATCTGGAGGGCGAGCAGGCCAAGGATCCCTTCTGCATCACGCATCCCGACACCGACTGGCGCGTGTGCATCGCGCACGCCGAGAAGATTGGCCTGGGCACGAGCGAGTATGAGCTCATCGAGGTCAAGTAGCGCCTAGCTATTGGACAAAATAAGCGCCTTTGTAGCACAACGTTAGTAAAAGCCGCCCGTGAGCACAGTGCCCACGGGCGGCTTTTTGGAAGTGCTAGGGGGTCAGATAGACCAGTAAACCGTCCTATTTCCTAAAAATACTCGTCGAGGAAGTCGTCGACCGTGTTCCAGTAGAGTTCGGGGTCGACCTGCGCGCTCTTGGCGTGGGTGGCGCCATGGACGGTGAGCTTTTGCTTGACCTTGCTGGCGCACGCGTCGTAGTTTTGGTCGAGCATGCTGTACGGTACAAAGGTGTCCTGGTCGCCGTGGATAAACAGCATGGGAACTGTCGCGTGTTTGAGTTGCTCCACACTGCTCGCCTTATGAAAGTCGTAGCCTGCGCGCACGTTGCACACTAAGTTTGCTACATCGAGCAAGGGAAAGCTGGGCAGGCCGAACACGTCCTTGAGCTGCAGAGAAAACTCGTCCCAAACACTCGTATAACCGCAGTCCTCGATAATGCATTTCACGTTTGCGGGCAGAGATTCCCCCGCGACGTTCATGGCGGTTGCCGCACCCATCGACTCGCCAAAGACCAGGATGCGCGCCTCGGGGTCAGCCTGAACGATTCGCTCGATCCATGCGACGATGTCGAGGCGCTCGGGCCAGCCCATGCCGATATAGTCGCCGCCGGAGCGCTCGTGGGCGCGGGCGGCGGGTGCGAGTACGTTCATGCCGCGGTCGTGGAATCGCTTGACGTATCGGGCCATACCGATGGGCTCGTTGGTATATCCATGCAGGCAGACGGCGTAGTCGTGCGTGCTCTCCGACGCAGCAAAATACCAGGCGGCAAGCTCGGTTCCGTCATCTGCGGTGAGGCTGCTGCTCTCGCGATTCTCTTTAAACCACGCCCGCGCCTCGGTTTCCTCGGCATCCGGCTGCTCACCTTTTTTGTCGTCTTTGCCATCCTGCATCATCTTCATGGTGTACGGCGCTTGGGGATTCAGGGCAAAGTCGAACAGAAAGTTGCCGGCAAATCCGAGCAGCGCAACGACAGCCACCAGTGCAACGATGCCGGCTATCTTGAGCTTTCGATGGGAACGTGCGTTTTGAGACATAAGAAGCTTTCCTATAAGATGTTAATACATCAACATTTAATGCAAGCGCATTATGGACGTTCGCCGTTGATGCGTCAACAGGCAAAGAATGGGTAAACAAAGGGTCACGTATGGTGCAAATTTCGCACGTACCTAGACGCTTTGATATAGTGTTGAGAACTCTTTACGTTGGAGGATGTAACCGGCATGTCCGATTCGAGCGACAGTTCTAAGCCGCGACCCAAGACCGCGGTCGTTCCACACTACACAGTGGGCGAGGAGATCATGAACTCCGTCACCCATGGTGTCGGCTGCCTGCTGGGTATCGCGGGCCTGGTGCTCCTGATCGTATTCGCCGCCCTGCGCGGCGGAGGCCCGGCCCATATGGCCGCGGCGATTGTCTATGGCGTCAGCATTATCCTCGAATACCTAGCCTCCACGCTCTACCACGCGATTCAGCCTGCGCGCGCCAAGCGCGTGTTTCGCATCATCGACCACAGCTGCATCTACCTGCTCATAGCCGGCAGCTATACGCCGTTTTGCCTCATCACGCTCGCAAACGACGGCGGCGCTGTGCTGTTCTTTGCCGTATGGGCCATCGCCATCATCGGCATCGCCCTCGAGTGCTTCCTACGCGAGCGCCAGCCGCATTGGGTAAGCGGCCTGGTCTACCTGCTGATGGGCTGGCTCGTTGTCTTTAAGCTGCCCGAACTTGTTGCGCTGCTCAACCCCGTGGCACTTGCCCTGCTCGCCGTCGGCGGCGTGTGCTACACCGCG
>URWS01000309.1 GCA_900551605.1 uncultured Collinsella sp.
ACGCCGCAGGCTATCGATACCTTGACCCTTGAGGACGTTGTCGACTATTACAAGCAGTTCTACGCTGGTCGCACTTTCGTGCGCGTACTCGACGCCGGCCAGCAGCCCAAGACGGCTTCGGTCGTCGGCACCAACGCTGCCCAGATTGGCCTCGCGCTCAACAAGCGCGCGGGCGTGCTGGTGGCGACGGGCGCCATCGACAATCTGTGCAAGGGCGCTGCGGGCCAAGCGGTCCAGTGCGCCAATATCGTCTTTGGCTTTGACGAGCGACGAGGCTTGCCCACAGTGGCGTGCCCGGTGTAGCACATTCGATTGTTAACGATTTGGTAGTCGGGCATCGAGTGGGGCGCCACTCTTAAGCTGGTCTCATGATCACGACTGGCATGGCGCACCAACCGATGTCCGTTTTTTGTTTGACATAAGGAGTCATAAAGACGATGAATACCGAGCTGTTTGATATCAAGATTCGCGCCGTCGAGGGTGGCGTTACGGCAGCGGCCGGCTTTAAGGCCGCAGGCATCCATGCGGGATTCCGGAAGAATCCCGAGCGCTTGGACTATGCGCTCGTCATGCCCGATAAACCCTGTCCCGGCGCCGGCGTGTTTACGACCAACCGCTTTTGCGCGGCGCCCGTGCAGGTGAGCCGTGCCAACCTGGGTGGCGCCGACAAGGGCTACGGCATTATCGCCGGCGTTTCTGTCAACTCCGGTAACGCCAACGCGGCAACGGGTGAGACCGGCCTTGTCTGCGCGCGCGAGACCTGCAACATTGCCTCGCAGGTCATCGGCTGCGAGCCCCAACAGATCCTGGTCGCCTCCACGGGCGTGATTGGCCAGATTCTGCCGATCGACACGTTCGAGACCGCCATTCCTGCTGCCTATGAGGCACTCTCCGCCCATGGCGGCGCCGATGCCGCCCGCGCCATCATGACGACCGATACGCATTCCAAGGAGTACGCCGTGTCCTACGTCAGCGATGCCGAGGGCCATGCGGGCAATGTCTATACGGTGGGCGGCATGTGCAAGGGTTCGGGCATGATCATGCCCAACATGGCCACCATGATCGCGGTCATCACGACCGATGCTCCCGTCGAGCCTGCGGCGCTCCACGCCCTGCTGCTTTCGACCGTCAAACAGACCTTCAACAAGGTGACGGTCGATTCTGACACTTCGACGAACGATACCTGCATCATGCTCGCCTCTGGTGCTGCCGCGGATGCCGAGTCCATTGTCGAGGGCACCGATGCCTTCGACGAGCTGGCCTTTGCCGTGCATGAGGTATGCGAGAGCCTGGCGCGCAACATTGCCGCCGATGGTGAGGGCGCATCCAAGCTCGTAACGGTCAATGTCACCGGCGCTCGCAATGACGAAGAGGCGGATATTGCCGCCCGCGCCGTCGCCAACTCGCCGCTCGTCAAGACCTGCATCGCTGGTCACGACTGCAACTGGGGTCGCGTTGCCATGGCACTGGGCAAGTGCGGCGTGAAGTTTAATCAGGAAGATGTGTCCATCGACATGATGGGCATGCCCGTCTGCCGCGACGGCCTGACCGTTCCCTTTGACGAGGATGAGGCCCTGCGTCGCTTTGAAGCGCCCGAGATCGTGATTTCGGCCGACCTGGGCGCGGGCGACGCGGCGACCACCGTCTGGACCTGCGACCTTACGCACGAGTACATTTCCATCAACGGCGACTACCGTTCCTAGACTCTGGATGTGCCGCGCGTCCCGCTGCAATCGCGGGCAACGAGGCGCGGCGCGATAGCTATACGAAAGACGAGGCAGGCTATGAAATTCGCACGTGATTGTCGCTCGAGCGAATCCAACGAAGTTACCGCGCAGCTGCTGTTCGAGGCGCTGCCGTGGATTAAAAACCTGACCGGCAAGACGGTCGTTATCAAATACGGTGGCGCCGCCATGGTCGACGAGCAGCTACGTCGCGATGTGATGAGCGATATCGTCCTGCTCAAGATCATCGGCATGCGCCCCGTCATCGTGCATGGCGGTGGCAAGGCTATCAACGAGGCGCTCAGCCACTACGATATTCCCGTCGAGTTTAAGAACGGCCAGCGTGTGACCACGCCGGAGACCATGGATATCGTGCGCGAGGTGTTGGGTGGCAAGGTCAACCAGGAGCTGGTCGCGGCGCTCAACCACCACGGCAACCTAGCCGTGGGCGTGTCCGGCAGCGATGCCGGGACGCTTATCGCCGAGCCGCTCGACCCCGAGCTCGGTCGCGTGGGTAAAGTCACGCACGTCAACACCGACTATATCGAGCGCTTGCTCGACAGCGAGTACATTCCCGTGATCGCTACGGTTGCGGCGGGGGAGGACGGCGGCTTCTTCAACATCAACGCCGATACCGCCGCCGGTGCCGTTGCGGCGGCGCTCCATGCGCACAAGGCGATCTTCTTGACCGCTGTCTCTTATACACATCTGACGCTGCCGACG
>URWS01000310.1 GCA_900551605.1 uncultured Collinsella sp.
CTACACTTATGCGATCGTCGGCAGCGTCAGATGTGTATAAGAGACAGGAACAACCCACCGTCGGCAACAACGCGACGGTAGGTCTCAAACGACTTCTTAACCTGAGCGAGCAACTCGGAAAGTTCTCCGGTATCACACGCCATCTCGCACGCAACGCACGCGGGCTTTGGCAGCCCCGAAGACTCTACCGTGCTCCCCGCAACGCGGGCGGCGCGCTCGGCCCGATACGCCTGCGCCGCCAAGCGCGCTCGCTGCGCAGCGCCGCGCACGTTAGTAAGCTCACGCTCCAACGCCACGTCACCAGCTACATCGCCAGTCAAATCGCCCGTAAACCCGTCAGCACGCTGCGGGCCAGTCGCACTCAGCTCAGACTCAAACGTCGCTGTGATCATACCCGCAAGGTCCGTCGCATCGGCGGCACAACGCAACTGCTCCAGCTGCGTACACAGCAGGTCGGCATCCAGGGGCACGGCATCCGCAACGCGCACGTCACTCAGGCGCGCCACGTCCTGCAGCACCATAGCCCCCGCAGCATCGTACGCCGCGCACACCTTCTCCGCCGTATTCGCATGCAGCTTTACCTCGATAAACGCAAGCGTCTGCTCCAAACGGGCCAGCAGCTCGGCCTTGTCCTCCATGCGCAAAAAGGCAGCATAGCGACGCTCCATCCGCAGCGGACCAACAATGCCCGCCTGCTTGCGAGCGCGCGCAAGAGCAGCGCCCTCAACACGGCGAACATACCCGTCAACAGCCCGCATGGCAGAGTCGCGCACGGCGTGCTCGGCAGCCTCGACGCCCCTAAGCACGCCCAGCAGCTCGCGGGAGCGCGCCTTGCGCACCAACTCCCCGCGATCGTACTGCTCAAGCGCCGCCTGACGCTTGGCTACCGATTCAAAGCCAAACAGCTCGTCGAGCAACTCACCAACAGAACGCTCGCCTGCCATGGCAAGGCCTCCTTACCCGAACACGCCAATACGCTCGCGGGCCCACGCGCACGCAAACCCGCACGCCCGCACTCCTACAGATCCAGAGCCTTCTTCGCGGCGTCGACCGGGTCACCATCCATGTAGAACACCGGGCTCAGTCCCGAAATAATCTCGGACGAAACACTCTGCAGACCCGCGATGGCGCTCAGCGGCAAAATCACGCGCTTGGCGCCGGCGTTTTTGGCCACGCGCATAATGTCCTCGAGCCCGCGGATCTCGTCCATAGAGCCCGACATGCGCAAGATTCCCGGAATCGCCAGCGCAGGCATCACCGGGCGGTTGCACGCCGCAGAGCACAGGCCCACAAACTCGGCGAGCGAAACCTCTTCGGACAGGCCCTTGCTCTGCAGGTCGTTATAGAACAGCAGATAATCCTTGGAGCCAATGTGCATGCCCGGCGCCACGCGGTTCGCCAGGTTCACAAAGTTGTCGAACGCGGCTTCCAGCGTATCGCGCACCGGCTTGTTAAAGGCCACGCCCTCGTGCTTAAACTTGCACTCGCCGGCGACGGCCTTGTTCTCCAGCTTGTACACGGCAACCTCGCCGCCCTGCGACCTACCCACGCCAAACACGTGGCCGGACAGCAGCGGCCCGTCGGGAATCAGCGTGTCCTCGCTCTGCTCGGGCACGCGCACCACGTGCACGTCCTGCGGGTTGTCGGCATCCATATAGCCCAGGTTGACGTCGATAAACTCGACGCCCGCCATAATCTTGAGCTGCTCCTTTACGCGGCGACGGCCCTCGATGGCGTAGTCCAGCAGCCAGCGCACGTCGTCCTTGTCCATGGCCTCGTCGGGGAACAGCAGCTTGGCAAGGCCGCTAAAGGTCTTGCGCACGGCGATCTCGTCACGCTTGTTAAAGTCGCTGTTAAAGCGGAAGTAACGGTCGATATGGTGCGTAAAGTCCTTGCGGCGCATCTCCTTGCAAAACTCCGACAGGCAGTCGGTGATCAGGCCATAATGCCCGGTCAGCAGGCTCGAGCGCATCTTGGGAATCTCCCAGCCCGGCAGGTAATAGTGGATACGGTCGAAGAAAGCCGAATCGTTATTAAACTCCGGCGGGAACGGATCAAACAAGTGCGTGGTCTTAAGGACGTTTTGCACGGTGTCGTTGATGTTGCCCTCAAAGACCATGGAGGCATCGGCGTTGATCTGATCGCGGCCGCGCGCATAGCTGCCGCTCGCCATATAGTCCTTCATGATCTGCACGGCGTTGGTGTCCTTAAAGCGCATGCCGGCGACCTCGTCAAACGTCACGCAGTCCCAATGGCCCACCAAGCCCACGCGATCGGCGCGCATGGAGTTCATGCGGCCGAACAGGTTGGCCGTGGTGGTCTGACCGCCAGAGAGCAAGATGGCGTAGGGCGAGACCTCTTTGTAGATATGGCTCTTGCCGGTGCCGCGCGGACCCAGCTCGCATAGATTGTAGTTGCGCTCGATGAGCGGCACCATACGCTCGA
>URWS01000311.1 GCA_900551605.1 uncultured Collinsella sp.
TACACTTATGCGATCGTCGGCAGCGTCAGATGTGTATAAGAGACAGTAACAAGGTCGAGCAGATTTTGGACCCCAAGCCCGAGGAGCAGCTCACCAAGGCCGAGGCTATCGCCGAGGTCGTGAAACAGCCGGCCCGAGGCTCCAACCGCAAGCCGCAAAAGCGCGGCAAGAGCGCCAGCAACGGCATTATCGTCAAGGGCGAGAGCAACAGCGGCCTGCTGGTCCGTCTGGCACATTGCTGCAATCCGGTGACGGGCGACGATATCGTCGGCTTCATCACGCGCGGTCGTGGCGTTTCGGTGCATCGCGCCAACTGCCCCAACGTCAAGGGTCTTATGGAGCATCCCGAGCGCATGATCGAAGTGGAGTGGGACGGCGCAGCCGACACCCTCTTCCAGGTCGAGATCGTGGTCGAGTGCCTGGACCGCATGGGCCTGCTCAAGGATGTCACCATTGCCATTGGCGATGCGGGCGGCAATATCCTTTCTGCCGCCACGTCGACCAACCGCGAGGGTATTGCAACCCTGCGCTTTATGGTCGAGATCTCGGACGCGAGCGGTCTGGATCCGCTGCTGGCTTCCATCAGCAGTGTCGATTCGGTCTACGACGCTCGCCGTCTTATGCCCGGCGAAGGCGGAGCTCAGCTCAAGCGCCGTGTGTAGGTGCGAGAGCCTCTCAGCATCATAGATATTGGTTACGTTCGAGGCATCGTTTGGTGCCTCGAACGTATTTTAGAAGGAGGGTATGCGCATGGGCGATATGACTTTGGACCTGACACCCCGAGGTGCAGCTTCGATTGAGGCACTCGTCAACGGCCCGATTCAGACCAACTGCTACGCCGTGATTTCGAATGACGAGTGCTTAATCGTCGATCCGGCGTGGGAGGGCGAGCGTCTTGTGGAGCATATCCGCACCGCGCATCCCGAGGTTCGCGTACTCGGCTCTGTCTGCACGCACGGTCATGCCGACCATGTTGGCGGGGTCGCCGGGGTTCGAGCTGTCGTTGGCGACAGCGCACTATATGAGTTGTGCGCTAAGGACGTGACGGTGCCTCGCGCAAATATCGAGGAGCAGCGCGCCATGTGGGGTATTGAGACGCCCGATCCGGGCGAGCCGACGCGGCTGCTTGCCGAGGGCGATACGATTGAATTGGGCGATATCTGCCTGCAGGTGATCGAGACGCCGGGGCATACGCCGGGCGGCATCGTCCTGTTCGCCGCGACCGAGCAGGGGAACATCGCCTTTGTGGGCGACACGCTTTTCCCGGGCAGCCACGGTCGTACCGATCTTTCCGGCGGTGACGAGGCGGCGATTATGCGCTCGCTCTCCAAACTTGCCAAGACGCTTCCGCCCGATACCGTTTGCTTGACGGGCCATGGCGATTCGACCACGATGGCGCGCGAACTTATGCAGAATCCGTTTATGCAGATGTAGGCTCGAAGCCGTCTTTCGAACCACGAAGACCGCTCAATCGTCAAGCTATTTTCCCCAGTGGGTCGATTCTGTGGGGCAAACGGTCAAAAATTGTCCAATCGGATGGTATTCGTGAACAAACGAACGTTTATGCTCGGGTATGTCGTGGTAAAATCTCAGGCGTTATCGGAGCAACCTTACAGGAGGTTTCTTTTATGCTCGTCAACGCAGCAGACATGCTCAAGAAGGCCGAGGCCGGCAAGTACGGTCTCGGTGCCTTCAACACCAACAACCTCGAGTGGACCCTGGCTATTCTCCAGGCCGCCGAGGAGGCCAAGTCTCCGCTGATCCTTCAGTGCACCGCTGGTGCCGCTAAGTGGATGGGCGGTTTCAAGGTCTGCGCCGACATGGTCAAGGCTGCCGTCGAGGCCACGGGCGTTACCGTTCCCGTCGCCCTTCACCTCGATCACGGTTCTTACGAGGACTGCTTCAAGTGCATCGAGGCCGGCTTTACGTCCATCATGTATGACGGCTCTCACGAGGAGACCTTCCAGCTTAACCTCGACCGCACCAAGGAGCTCGTTGAGCTTGCCCACTCCAAGGGCATGTCCATCGAGGCCGAGGTCGGCGGCATCGGCGGCACCGAGGACGGCGTGACCTCCAACGGCGAGCTCGCTGACCCCGCTGAGTGCAAGCAGATTGCTGACCTGGGCGTCGACTTCCTCGCCTGCGGTATCGGCAACATCCACGGCGTGTATCCCGCCGACTGGGCTGGCCTTTCCTTCGAGCGTCTGGGCGAGATCAAGGCTCAGACCGGCGACCTGCCCCTCGTTCTGCACGGTGGTACCGGCATCCCCGAGGATCAGATCAAGAAGGCCATCTCCCTGGGTATCTCCAAGATCAACGTTAACACCGATCTGCAGCTCGTCTTCGCCAAGGGCGTTCGCGAGTATATCGAGGCTGGCAAGGATCAGCAGGGCAAGGGCTTTGACCCCCGCAAGCTCCTCAAGCCTGGTCGCGACAACAT
>URWS01000312.1 GCA_900551605.1 uncultured Collinsella sp.
CGTGGGCTCGGAGATGTGTATAAGAGACAGGTCTACCTGGTCATCATTCCGCTGCTGGGCTTTGGACTGTTCTTTATCATCTTTAAGGTGCGCCCCATCTTCTCGCGCGTGTTCCACAAGTACGACGCCCTTAACGAGTCCGTCGAGGAAAACGTCACCGGCATGCGCGTAGTCAAGAGCTACGTGCGCGAAGACTTTGAGAAGGAGAAGTTCGCGACCGCCGCACGCGACGTCCAGATGGACTTCACCCGCGCCGAGAAGCTGCTCGCCTTTAACAACCCCATGATGAACATCTGCGTCAACGGCGCGTTTGTCGTCATCATCTACCTGGGCTCCAAGCTCATCATCACGAGCCAGGGCACGCTGTTCGACGTGGGCCAGCTCTCCTCGATCTTTACCTATGGCTTCCAGGTCCTTATGAGCCTGATGCAGCTGTCGATGATCTTTGTCATGGTGACCATGGCCGACGAATCGGCACACCGCATTACCGAGGTGCTAGCCGCCGAGCCCACGATCGCCGATCCCGCCGAGCCCGTGCTCGAGGTTGCCGACGGTTCCATCGACTTTGACCACGTGAGCTTTAAGTATTCCGCGCATGCGAAGCGCCAGGCGCTCGACGATATCGACCTGCACATTAAGAGCGGCGAGACCATCGGCATCATCGGCGGTACCGGCTCGGCCAAGTCCACGCTTGTAAACCTCATCGCCCGTCTGTACGACGCCACCGAAGGCACCGTGCGCGTGGGCGGCATGGACGTACGCGACTACGACCTGGACGCGCTGCGCCACCAAGTGGCCATGGTGCTACAGAAAAACGTGCTGTTTAGCGGCACCATTGCCGAGAACCTGCGCTGGGGCGACCCGAACGCCACCGACGAGGAAGTCCGCGAGGCGGCACATCTGGCCTGCGCCGATGAGTTTGTCGATGGCTTCCCCAAGGGCTATGACACCTGGATCGAACAGGGCGGCTCCAACGTTTCCGGCGGTCAGAAGCAGCGCCTGTGCATTGCGCGTGCCCTGCTGCGTCGCCCCAAGATCTTGATCCTGGACGACTCCACCAGCGCCGTCGACACCAAGACCGACGCCAAGATCCGCGCAGGATTGGCAAGCTATCTGCCCAACACGACCAAGCTCATCATCGCCCAGCGCATCAGCTCCGTGCAGGACGCAGACCGCATCATCGTCATGGAGGGTGGCCGTATCGCGCAGATCGGCAACCATGACGAGCTGCTCAAGACGAGCGAGATCTACCGCGAGACCTTCACCTCGCAAAACAAGATGTCTGCCGAGGGCGAAGGAGCCGTCGAGGCCGACACCGAGGCATCCGCAACGCAAGCTCAGACCCAGGAAGGAGGCGAGGCACATGAGTAAGGCAACGACCGCCGAGCGCGCGCTCAACCGCAAGGGCGGCACCATGTCGCGCCTCATCAAGACGCTCTTTGGCTTCTACCCCGTGCTTTTGTCCCTCGTCGTTGTCGGCGTGGTGCTCTGCGCCATCATCAACTCCATCGGCGCGACCTTCCTTCAGAGCGCTCTGCAGATTATTAGCGAATCGTGGCAGTCGGGCGATTGGGAAGCCGCACAGCCCAAGATCGCACAGCTCGTGACCACCCTCGCCTGCATCTACGGCGTCGGCATCCTGTCCTCGCTCTTCTGGAACCGCGCCATGGCCATCGTCACGCAGGGCTCGCTCGAGAAGCTGCGCGAGAAGATGTTCAACCGCATGCAGGACCTGCCGATTCGCTACTTCGACACGCACCAGCGCGGCGACATCATGAGCCACTACACCAACGACATCGACACGCTGCGCCAGATGATCAGCCAGTCGCTGCCCAACCTGCTCATGACGACCATCGTCATCGTCACGGTGTTCTTTATCATGCTGTACTACAGCGTTTGGATGTGCCTGGTCATTGTGGCAGGCGTCGCCTTTATGACCTTTATGACCAAGCTGCTCGGCTCCAACTCCGCGCGCTTCTTCATTGCGCAGCAGACCGAGCTTGGCGTGGTCGAGGGCCATATCGAGGAAGTCATGAACGGCCAGAAGGTCGTCAAGGCATTCTGCCACGAGTCTGCCGCCGAGGCCGATTTTGACGAGCGCAACGAAAAGCTCTTCGAGGTCTCGCAGAAGGCCAACATGTACGCCAACATCCTCATGCCTATCCTTATGAACCTGGGCAACCTGCTCTACGTGCTGGTGGCCCTTGCCGGCGGCATTTTCCTGGCACTGGGCGTGCCCAACCTGAGCATCTCGGGCATGGCGCTGTCCATCGCCGTCGTGGTGCCGTTCCTCAACATGACCAAGCAGTTCTGCGGACAGATCGGCCAGATCTCGCAGCAGATCAACGCCGTGGTCATGGGCCTCGCCGGCGCCGACCGCATCTTCGAGCTCATCGACGAGAAGCCCGAAACCGACGAAGGCTATGTGC
>URWS01000313.1 GCA_900551605.1 uncultured Collinsella sp.
GAGATTCGCCTTAGTCTCGTGGGCTCGGAGATGTGTATAAGAGACAGGCACTTAACGAACGGCCAGGTAGCGTAGATGTTGCCGCGGCCCACGTGGCCCATGTCGGAATAGAGCGCCTCGGCACCGGTGGTGGCAAGGAAGCAGCTGCCCAGAATCATGATGCCCGCGTGGTTGTTGGGGCTTAGCAAAAAGGCGATGCCGCGCACCGGGTTGAGGCACAGCAGCACGGCGGGGTGCTGGAAGACAAAGAACAGACCCGTGCCGCCCAGGAACAGAAACCACAGCGTCATGATGGGGCCAAAGGCGTGACCGATCTTGGCCGTACCGATGCGCTGTACCAAGAAGAGCGCGATGATGATGGCGAGCGTAATGGCGACGACGCGGCCCTGGTCATCGCCCAGCACGGCATGGACCGCCGGGATGGTGCGCAGGCCCTCGATGGCCGTGGTAACGGTAACGGCCGGCGTCAGGATGCCGTCGGCGAGCAGCGCGGCGCCACCCAGCATGGCGGGGATGATAAGCCACTTGCCGCAGCGCTTGACCAGGCTGTACAGGGCAAAGATGCCG
Organism: uncultured Collinsella sp.; assembly: GCA_900551605.1. Taxonomy (GTDB): domain Bacteria; phylum Actinomycetota; class Coriobacteriia; order Coriobacteriales; family Coriobacteriaceae; genus Collinsella. The sequence continues at coordinate 568 of URWS01000313.1, forward strand.
CCCTCACCATGGTTATCGGCGCGCAGCGAGATGAGCACATACTTGATGGTGGTCAGCAGCGTGACCGTCCACACGACAAGGGAGAGCGCGCCAAGCACGAACTCCTCCGTCACACTTCCGATGCCGCCGTTGCCGGCAACGAGCGCCTTGGTTACATACATAGGGCTGGTGCCGATATCGCCGTACACCACGCCCAGCGTGACGAGCATCGCCGAGATGCTCACAGGAATCGCAGCGTGCGAGGCTGCCTCCTTGGCCTTTTGTTCCATAAGCCGGTTTCCTCCCAACTTTAATGTTCGAAGGGATTATAGGCAATCGGCCCATGTTTAAATGCACTGTTTTCCCAGCTAGATAAAGATTTATACAGTCTTTAGGCTACCGCGGCGATATGGAATGTGACAAAGGGACTGTCCCTTTGTCACATTCGTCATTTTCCGAGCCAGTTTTTGAACCACCACTCCATGGAGCGGCTCATCTCGGCCATAAAGGGACTCGTGTGCTTGCGGGTATAGATGTCCACGACGCGCTCCCCCACCTCGCGGGCGTGCGGACGGAACATCGCGTCCATCTCGGCCACCTGCGCGTCCATGGTCGCGGCATCCGCACGGCAGTAGCGCTCCTCGTGCACCAGGTTCACCACGGGGTGTGCGATCGCCGGACGCTCCTTACGGGGCGCGCCGATGATGAGCATCGATAGCGGCATGGTATAGGGCGGCAGATCGAGCAGCTCGGCGACTTCCTCGGCATTCTCGACGATGTCGCCAATGTAGCAGCTCCCCAGCCCCAGGGCCTCGGCGGCAACCACGGCGTTTTGCGCGGCGATCACGGCATCCTGCGCCGCGATGGCAAAGTCGCCCAAACCCGGTGCACGACGGGGCGCCTTGCCCGTGCGCTCGACGAACTCGGGCTCAAAGCAGCCCACGCGCTCAAACAGATCGATCCACTTGGCATAATCGACCACAAATATAAGTGCCCAGGGCGCCTTGGCGATCATGGGCTGATGGTCGCACAGGTCGGCCAGACGGTCCAGCGTAGCCTGCTCGCGAATGCTTACGATGGAATACATCATCATGGCGCCCGCCGACGGCGCGCGACTTGCCGCATGCAGAATCGCTGCGCGCTGCTCGTCGGTCACCGCCACGGGACGGTCGTCGTCATCACGCGCGAAGGCACGCGTAGACGAGCGATGCTCCAAGATGTCCAGCACCGCGTTGCCCGTAGTCTCGACCGGATAGCCGTTCGTATCCACGCCCGCAGCTCCGCCGCAGTACTCGGCGCCCGTCATACAAACCTGCTCACCCATAGCTCTATCCTCGTCAATTCTTTAAGAAGCCTTTACGTTTCCGTGTAATTCCCGTCCATTATCGCGCAGGTCGCCACTACATTGCGCCGTACCGCCACACATGCGCGTTAATATGGCTGGTTGTTGTGCGCAGCCCGCAAATGCAGCGCATATTTAGGTAACAATCGGGTAAACCCCCGCTTTCGTAGGTTTTAAGTTTGTGAGGAGTCTCAGCATGTTCGCTGCCGCCATCTCGCTCGTCGGTCTTGCGGCGACCGTCTACCTTGTTTTGCGCGAGGCCAAGGCCATTCGCGCTCAGTCGGGCACCGTTGCCAAAAGCGCTCTTGGGTGGAGCGTCGCCTTCGGCCTGTTCCAGCTCTTTTTGACCATTTGGGGCGCTATTGGCCTCGTCGCGCAGAACGAGCCGCTCGCCTTTGTGATGCTCATCCTGACCAATGCCATCCTCACCGGCTGCGCTTGGGCCAGCATCGCCCGCGACCGCATCGCCCCGCGCGTCTTTGCGTTCGCCGGGCCCGACGCCCCCGCCCCCACCGGCAAGCTCGCCCGCCTGCGC
>URWS01000314.1 GCA_900551605.1 uncultured Collinsella sp.
GTTTCTGATGCGGCGCGCTGCGCGCCCCGCACAGGCTAAAGCCCGTAATAAAAAAGGGTGGCCGGATAATCCGACCACCCTTAGACATTATGCGATGCCGCGATTTACTTGCGGACAACCTTGACGATGGCGTCGCCGGCAGCGACAGCGGAATCAGCCTCGACGGCGAGCTCAACATCGGCAAACTCGGCGGTGTTGGACACGGCCACGACGACGCAGTCCTTGTAACCGGCAGCGGCGATCTTGGCGCGATCGATCTTGAGCATGGGCTGACCGGCCTTCACAACATCGTCGGCCTTGACGAAGCCCTCGAAGCCGTCGCCGTTCATGTTGACGGTATCGACGCCAACGTGCACCAGGACCTCGATGCCGCTATCGGACTGCAGGCCCACGGCGTGACCCATAGTGACGGTCACCTTGCCGTCGCAGGGAGCATAGACCAGATCGTCCTCGGGCCACACGGCGCAGCCCTTGCCCAGAACCTCGCCACCAAAGACGGGATCGGGCACGTCGGCCATCTTGATGACCTTGCCCTTGACGGGCGAGCACAGCACGTCGGCGCCGGCAGAAGCAGAGATGGAGGCCGGAGCAGCGGCAGCCGCGGGCTCAGCCTTCTTCTTGAACATGTCAAACAGACCCATACGTTTTCTCCTCTTGATTAAGCGCAACGTAGTGCGCATGCCTATGGTGATTATAGTGCCAATTGGACCAAAAACTAAGGTGGGGAGTCGAATCGAAAACTCTGCCGACGTCTTTGTCCATCGGCGCCCGTTTTGTTGATTAACCCTCGATGAGCCCTAGGTGCACGAAGGCATTCCAGATGCCGTCGTCGTCGACATTCGTGGTCACGAAATCGGCCGCCGGTCCGGCGTTCGTCAGAACGCCGGAACTCAATCGCCGGAACTCAATTACTCCAAGCCCTCAGCGCCGTTGGACTTGATAATCTTCTGGTATGCGAAGAAGCTGTCCTTGCGGCGGCGCTCGTAGGTGCCGGTGCCGTCGTCGTACTTATCGACGTGGATGAAGCCGTAGCGCTTGCGCATCTCGCCGGTGCCGGCGGACACCAGGTCGATGGGGCCCCACCAGGTGTAGGCGATCAGGTCAACACCATCGGCGACGGCCTCGCCCATGGCCTTGATGTGGCTCTGCAGATAGGCGATGCGGTACGGATCGTGAATGGAGCCGTCCTCCTCGACCTCGTCGTAAGCGCCCATGCCGTTCTCGACCACCATCAGCGGAATCTCGTAGCGGGCGTAGATCTCGTTGAGGGCGATACGCAGGCCCAGCGGGTCGATCTGCCAACCCCAGTCGGTGGACTCCAGGTAGGGGTTCTTGCCGCCAAAGGTCATGTTGCCCTCGGTCATCTCGTGGTCCTTGTGGGTGCCCACGGTACCGGACATGTAGTAGCTAAAGGTGTAGAAGTCGACCTTGCCGTCGGCGATATCCTGCAGGTCGCCGTCCTCCATCGCGAGCTCGACGTCGTTCCCGGCCCAGAAGCGCTTGGCGTAGAACGGGTACTTGCCGCGCACCTGCACGTCGGAACAGTACCAGTTCATGGAGTTCATCTGCTGCTGGGTGGCGAACACATCGACCGGATCGCACGTGGCGGCGTAGGAGAGGATGAAGCAATCCATGTTGCCCATCTTGAACTGCGGATAGTGCTCGTGGGCGTAGCGCACGACGCGGCCGCTGGCCACGAACTGGTGATGCAGGGCCTGGAAGCGCTGCTGGGCGGTGGTCTTGATGGCGCTCGCCGGGCCCTCGAATCCCTGGATCAGGCCGGTCTCCATCATGGCGCCCATGTCCATGGTGCCGCAGTTGATCTCGTTGAAGGTCAGCCAGAACTTCACCTTGTCCTGATAGCGGTCAAAGACGGTCTGGCAATACTTCTCAAAGAAGCCGATGAGCTCGCGGCTTGCCCAGCCGTTGTACTTCTCGACCAGGTGATAGGGCATCTCGTAGTGCGAGAGGGTCACGAGCGGCTCGATGTTGTGAGCGCGCAGGCAGTCGAAAACGCGGTCGTAGAAGGCGAGGCCGGCCTCGTTGGGCTCGGCATCGTCGCCGTTGGGGAAGATTCGGCTCCAAGAGATGGACATGCGGAACATGTTGAAGCCCATCTCGGCGAACAGCGCGATATCCTCCTCGTAGTGATGGTAGAAGTCGATGCCGTCATGGTTGGGGTAGAAGCGGTTGGGGTCGATGTCGATCGTGATCTGACGCGGCTCCTTATAGCTGCCGCCCAGGAAGTGGTCGTCGACGGAAGCGCCGCGGCCGTCCACGTTCCAAGCGCCCTCAAACTGGTTGGCGGCAGTGGCGCCGCCCCAATAGAAACCCTCGGGGAACTTGATGTTTGCCATGAGCATCTCCTTTGCATCGTGGGTCGATAAGCCGAGTATCGCCCACGCGGGAGACATGCGGAG
>URWS01000315.1 GCA_900551605.1 uncultured Collinsella sp.
TTGTAGCCGGTGCAGCGGCAGACGTTACCGCGAATGGCGTACTTGATCTGCTCCTCGGTGGGCTCGGGGTCCTCAGCGATGAGCGCCGCGCCCGCCATGACCATGCCGGGGATGCAAAAACCGCACTGCACGGCGCCCACGGCACCAAAGGCGTACACAAAGGCCTCGCGCACGTCCTCGGGCAGGCCCTCGACGGTCACGATGTTGCGACCGGCGGCAAGAGCGGTGGTCAGTACGCACGCCTTGACGGCCGCACCGTCCACATGGATGGTGCAGGTGCCGCAAGCGCCTTCGGAGCAGCCATCCTTGGCGGAATGGATATGCAGGTCGTCGCGCAGGTAGCGCAGCAACGGTTTATTCTCCGTCGTCGTGCGCTCGACGCCGTTAACGGTAAAAGTGAATTCCTGTGCCATGGTGATTCCCTTCTACACGCCGGCGGCGATGCCGGTGCGGTCGTGGATGGCGCCATGCGGGCAGACGACGGCGCACATGCCGCACGACAGGCAGTCCACGCCGTCGATATGGGCGCAGTTGTCCTCGATGCGGATAGCGCCGGCAGGGCACTTTTTAGCGCACATGCCGCAACCGATGCAGCTCGTGTCGCAGATCTTGCGAGCGATGGCGCCCTTATCGGTGTTGTTGCAGCGCACCAGAATGTTCTGGTAGCCGGGAACGAAGGCAATCACGCGCTGCGGGCACGCCATGCCGCACAGGCCACAGCCCGTGCACTTGGAGCGATCCACGCGGGCGATGCCATCGACCAGCGCAATGGCGCCGTAGGGGCAGGCCGTGACGCAGGCGCCACAGCCAATGCAGCCTTCGCTGCAGCGGGCGTCGCCGCCTGCGGAAGCGCAACCACTTCCGCAGGCAACGTAGGCCACGTTATGTTGAATGGATTTGGCCATAAGAGACTCGCCTATTTCTTAAGAAGGTACGAATAGTTGTCGCGCACGGCCCTGATGGTCAGGCGGACGGCCTCGGGAAGACCGGTGTTGACGGCATCGACCGAGACGGTGCGGACCGTGCCGGCGACGCGAACCTTAAAGTGGTCCTCGTCCACGGCCAGGAAGCCCTCGTTCTCGGAGTTCTCCATGTCCTGCTCGCTCCAGAACAGGGTGAGCTTGTCCTTGTAGGGACGACCCTCCTGGTAGGGGCAGAACACGGCGCAGTTACCGCATTCGTTGCACATGCCGTCGACATGGACGACCTGATGCTTGGCCAGGCCCGGCACCTTAATTGCCACGTTGGCGCGGTTGGGGCACACATCGCAGCAGACCTCGCACACCGAGCCGCAGCCCAGGCAGCGGGTCTTGGTGCAGTTGCGCTTGTCGCGGCACAGCGACCCCTTGCGCTCGTAGCAGGTGTCCTCGCGGCCGGCCTGCTCGTTGCAGTCGGCGTACTTGTTAAAGTCCACGCCGGCGATGGCGCGGGCGACCTCGGCGGCGTCGGCGATAGCCTCGACCACGGTGGCCGGACCGCGACGGCAGTCACCGGCAGCCCAAACGCCCTCGACGCCGGTGGAGGTGGCGGCAAGGCGGCCGCGACGGTCGTGCTCGACGCCCGCGGCGTCGTACAGGCTGGCATCGATGCCCTCGCCCACGGCGCAGATCACCGTGGTGGCGGGAAGCTCGACGGTCTCGCCCGTGGCGACGGGGCTGCGGCGGCCGCTTGCATCCGGCTCGCCAAGCTCCATGACGTCGCAGGTCAGCACGGCACCGTTGAGCGCCTTGGGCGCCAGCAGCTCGCAGAACTCAACGCCGTCGGCAAGAGCAAGATCAAGCTCTTCCTCGTCAGCGGGCATCTGCTTCTTGGTGCGGCGATACACCAGGCGCACGTTCTTCACGCCAGCCAGACGCTTGGCCACGCGGGCCGCGTCCATGGCGGTGTTGCCGGCGCCAATGACCACGACGTCCTCGCCCAGCTCGAGCTTCTCGCCCTTCTTGGCGGCCTCGAGGAACTCCAGCACATCGAGCTCGGCACCCTCGCCCAAGCCCGCAGAGCCGGGCATCCAGGCACCGGTGGCCACGACCACGTCGGTAAAGCCCTGGGCCTTGAGATCGTCAATGGAATCCACGCGAGCGTTGAGCTGCACCTTGGCGCCAAAGGCCAAACAGAGCTCGGCATCGTGGGAGATATCGTCGCTCGCGATACGGAACTCGGGAATCACGTGACGGACCACGCCACCGAGCGAATCGCGGGCCTCAAAGATGGTGACGGGCACGCCGGCACGCGTCAGGAAGAACGCCGTCGCCAGGCCGGCCGGACCGCCGCCAATAACGGCAACGTTGCGCTCGCCGTCGTTTGCGATGGCCTGGGCGCGCAGCTTGGGCAGCTGTCTCTTATACACATCTCCGAGCCCACGAGACTAAGGCGAATCTCG
>URWS01000316.1 GCA_900551605.1 uncultured Collinsella sp.
GCCCTTCTTGCTCAGCACGTCCTTGGCATCTGCAATCTCGTCCTTGTTGCCATCGAGCGTAAAGGAATTGACGCCCACGACCTGGCCACCCTTCTCGGCAAGCTCCTTATTCAGGTTCTCAAGATCGCCCAGCTCGCCCACGCACGGCTTGCAAGTGGTAAACCAAAAGTTCATAACGGTGACCTTGTTCTTAGAGAACAACTCGTCGCTGCTCACGTCGTTGCCGTCCAGGTCCTTGCCCGTAAAGCTAGGGAACTTCGTCGCCTCGCTCGAAGCATCGGCGCCAGCCGTCATACCCGCAGCCGAAGCATCGACACTCTCGCCTGCGCTCGGCGTGCTTCCACAGCCGGGAAACTTCTTTTCCAGGCTCTCGAGCTTGTCCTCGATCTCCTTTATCTGCTGCGCGCCGGCCTTGAGCGTCTTGAGCTCATCTGCTGTAAACTCATCCTTGGCGCCGTCGATGGTCTTGAGTAGGAAGTCGCCGTAATTGCTGCCGTCCTCAATCATTGTCGACTCTTTATTTGCTGCGTTGAATACCTTTTCCCACAGCGCATTATCGCTCGAAAGGATATCGTTCTCCTTCTGCATGAGCTTCGCATACAGCTCGGCGGCCTCGTCGGCGTTGGCTGGATCTTGCGCAATGAGCTCCGCGATCTTAGGATTGGAGCCCGTAGATTCGCTCGCGTTGCCACCGGGCGCCGAACACGCCACAAGACACAAGGCCAGCACCGGCACCATAAACAGGGCCGCAATCTTAGAAAGCTTCATGGTCATTCCTCCGTTTTGTCGAAGCTTGTTTTACTTTTTTTTCGGCGGTCAGGGGGAGCTTTTCTGCCGACACATCCAGGCCATAGCGATAGCTGATGGCATCGACGGGACAGGCCCCGATGCACTTTCCACACCGGATACATTCGGCATGATTGGGCGCGCGGACCACATCAACGTCCATCTGACAAACCCTTGAACACTTGCCGCACGAGACGCATTTGCACGCGTCAACCTGAATCCCCAACAAGGACACCTTATTCATGAGCGCATAGAATGCGCCGAGCGGACAAATCCATTTGCAGAAGGGGCGATAGAACAAAACGCTCAGCACTACCACGGCAATGAGAACGACGAGTTTCCAGGAAAAGAGCTGCCCCAGCGCAGATCGAATGCCGGCGTTGGCAATGGCCAGCGGAATGGCACCCTCGAGCACGCCCTGCGGACAGACGTATTTGCAAAAGAACGGATCGCCCATCCCCACATCGTTGACCACCAGCACAGGCAGCAATACCACAGCAAACAGCAGCACAACGTATTTGATATACGTAAGCGCCTTGAGCCTTTTTGTCGAAAGCTTTTTGCCGGGAATCTTGTGAAGCAGCTCCTGTAGCCAGCCAAACGGGCACAGAAAGCCGCATACAAATCGTCCCAGCAGCACGCCGAGCAGAATGAGCGTACCGGTGACGTAGTAAGAAAAGTTAAACTTGGATGAACCCACCACCGATTGGAACGACCCAATGGGGCATGCACCCGATGCCGCGGGGCACGAATAGCAGTTAAGCCCAGGAACGCAGACTGTTTTTCCCGCACCCTGATAGATACTGCCTTTGGCAAAGTTTGGCAGGTGAATGTTGGTGACGAGCGTCGCCGCCGCCTGAATGAATCCGCGAAATCGGGCCAAAACATGCGACGCAGTGTTTTCTCTTTTATCCAATTCCGATACACTCCAAGCACAGCCTAATCGCTTTGGCCAGCACGGCATCCGCCTCGCCACGCATAACGCCAAAGCACACCATGGCAATTCCGACGATCAACAAAGCGACCTGTACCACGGGTTTTACCGCTTTGAACAACCTGACCACTCCTTTCGTTACGCGACCATTGGACCATATCGACCATAAAATCCGTGTTAAGCGCGATTTGGAATGTGCAAGGAGACTGTTATGCGTATTTTGATCGTCGAAGACGAGCGAGCACTGTGCGACACCATCGCACGCAGCTTGCGAAACCTGGCATACAGCGTCGACTGCTGTCACGATGGACGGGAGGCGCTCGAGCTGCTGGGCGTCGAAGTCTTTGACCTCGTGGTGCTCGACCTCAATCTTCCCCGTATCGACGGCATGACCGTGCTCAGGGAACTTAGGAAAACCGACTGCGAGACCAAGGTACTGATTCTGTCCGCGCGTGGCGAAGTATCCGATAAAGTCGCCGGACTCGATGCCGGCGCCAACGATTACCTTACCAAGCCGTTTCATCTGGACGAGCTTGCGGCAAGGATCCGCAGCCTTACCCTCAGGCGTTTCGCACAAAGCGACATAGTATTAACCTGCGGAAAGCTCAGCTTTGACACCAAGGCGCGCATCGCCTCCGTGG
>URWS01000317.1 GCA_900551605.1 uncultured Collinsella sp.
AGACCTTGTCTGTTGTCGTTGTCTTAGGAGCCAAAGAAGTTGAATACTCCGGAAGTAATCCAATGAGATGAGCCTGCTGGAATAAACGAACGAGTTCGTTTATTTTTTCCCATGACGCTCGATATCCGACAGACTTTAAGGCTTCCAACAAACTGTTAACCGAAAGGTCGCAACCCGTGTTTCGAAGGCAGAAGAGCCCTACTTGGTTGGCAAGAGCGATATCCGTGCGCCCGCTCCGCTCGAGAATGTCTCGTGCAACAACATCTCGCAAATAGGCTTGAAGCATCTGAATACGCGAACCGGCATCAAGCTCCTGAACCCCAGGAAAGCCACCCTCTATGAGATAACGGTCATATGCCGATTCCAGATCAGTTCGCCGCTGCGGAGAAACAGCTGGAGCCCCAGCACTAGTAGACATATCCGGCGTTTCAATGTGATGAAACGCACAATACTCACGGAATGAAAGCGGATGCATAGCGTGCTCTTGCGAGCGACCGCGAAACTGCGTCGCTATTTCATCGGCAGATAGTTTTGAGGACGATCCGGTGATAACAAGCGTTACGCTCTCGTGCTCCGCCAAACGCTGACAAACGCCCTGCCAGCCATCGGTCTCCTGCACCTCATCCAGAAAGAGATAACAGCCTTTCGTTCGCGCTGAGGGAACCTGCCGCCAATACTCTTCCAAAATGTCGCTCATGAGCGTGTCCGGCGCCGGTCGAAGACGGTCATCAGCAAAATTGAAATAGAAGATACGCTCGGCATCGACACCGCGATCGATAAGGCGACGAATCCATTGAAACGCATAGAACGTTTTGCCGCAGCGCCTGATACCCGTGATGATATGGACAAGATTGAACGGCTTTGGCTCAGGAAGATTACCGATGACATCGTCTCGATGCACGACATGAGGAATCTCAAAGGAACGGGCCTCGGCAACAATCTCCGCAATACTCAACGCTGTAGGTGCCATGATGCTCTCCTTTCAACATCTTGAGTATATAACTTCTCGTCCTGCACGAGAAGTTATGACCGAAACTTCTCGTCCTGCACGAGAAGTAGAAGGTGGATTTTCAGGCATGTCCCAAAAATCTACCCCCAAAAGACAAGCGCCCCAAGCCCATTAGGACCAAGAGCGCCTTACATCTAGAAATATCAGCCCAGTTCCGAAAAGCGAGCCGCCTTCTACAAAGTGCCGTGTGGCCCCGACGGGCCGGGCATTAAGTTTGTCGCGAGTTCCGCACGCAAAGAAGGCCACTTAATGTGGCCTTCGTCTTGCGCAGGACTGCAGAGCAGCAAACTTAATGCCCGGCCCGTCGGGGCCACACGTCCCTAGTTGTTCAGCATGCGGTCGAAGCTTCCCGAGTCGCCATCCCGATAGTCGGCAGTCATCAGAATCTCCTGTGGAATGCGTCCGCCCTCGCGCAGCACGTTGCGGAACTGCACGCGCGTGACCATGGGCAGATCCTTGATCGTCGCCGCCAGGTTCTGCGGCACACCCTGGTTGGCAGCTGCGGGTTCGCACTCTCCGCCGGCCTTCACGCGACGCTTGTGCTCGGCAAGCATGGCGCGATACATACCGGCATGCAGGCGAATCTCTACCACATTGGCGTTACGGGTCTGCTCGACAATGCGCGCACCCTCTCGGTCGATGTCGCCCACGTAGTAGACATAGTTAAAGCGATAGCCGATCTCGGCCAGATAATCATCCAGTGCGTGCGAAACGCTCGCCTTGCAGCCACCGCCAAAGATCACGCCGCCCACCTTGGTGCCAAAAAGCTTGGCGTGCTTGCGGCCGCGCAGGAGCTTGACGATTTCGTCATAGGTGTCTAGGTTCTCGACCATAATGAACGGCTTGTCGGCGCCCAGCGTAAAGAAACCCGTAAAGTGCACGGGGCGGTTGGGGGCGACCTTAATCGCCTGCATGCTGATACCTTTTTCGGTCATACGCCGAATCAGGCGCTCGCCGTGCTTGCCGTCAAAGGCCTTCTCATCGTTAAAAATCTGGTAGGCGCGCTGGCGACGCGAAGCAACCGGCGTATCGGCACCTCGGTTCTGCTCGATCCAAGCCTGGATGATTGCAATCTCCTCGGCAATCTTGCGGTTGGACATCTCGTTGTGCTGGGTGCGCTGCGGCGCCTTTTTGCCGTCCTTGCCCTCGACCTTAACAATTTGAGTCTGCTGCTCCTTGATCTTAGAGAGCGCCGTAGGCGTAGGGACAACTTTGAGCAGCTGCCTGCCCAAAACGCGGGCAAGGGCAAACGCCGATACCTCGCCGTGGACGGTCGACTTGGGCTGCTGGGCAGCAGTATCTGCTGCGGCAGACTCCGGCTTCTTCTGAGACTTGCGCTTAGAATCGC
>URWS01000318.1 GCA_900551605.1 uncultured Collinsella sp.
ATGTTCGACAAAGTGCTCATCGCCAACCGCGGAGAGGTCGCGGTCCGTGTTATCCGCGCGTGCCGCGATATGGGCATCAAGACCGTCGCCGTCTACTCCACGGCCGATGCGGACGCGCTGCACGTGCAGCTTGCCGACGAGGCGTATTGCATCGGCGGCCCGCGTCTTGCCGAGAGCTACCTCAACGACGATGCCGTGCTCACCTGTGCCGTAAAGTCGGGAGCTAAGGCGATCCATCCCGGCTATGGCTTCTTTTCCGAGAAGGCGAGCTTCGTGCGCGACTGCGACAAGTATGGCCTGGCGTTTGTCGGTCCTTCGGCCGAGGTGATCGACAACATGGGCGACAAGGACGCCGCACGCCGAACGGCTGCCGCGGCGGGCGTGCCCATCGTTCCGGGCTGCGATTTGCTCAAAAGCCCTGAGGAGGCGACGGCCGAGGCCGAGCGCATCGGCTGCCCCGTGCTTATTAAGGCGCGGGCGGGCGGTGGCGGTCGTGGTATTCGCAAGGTCGAGCGCGTGGAAGACGCGGCAAAGGCCTTTATTGAAGCACGTGCCGAGGGCGAGGCCGTTTTTGGCGACGGCGAGTGTTACATGGAGAAGTTCGTCGCGCCGGCGCACCACGTTGAGGTGCAGATTATGGCCGATAAGCAGGGCCATGTGTTTTCGCTCGGCGAGCGTGAGTGCTCGGTGCAGCGCCGCAACCAAAAGCTGATCGAGGAGAGCCCCGCACCGTGCCTCGACGGACACGACGACATTCGTGCCCGTATGCACAAGGCGGCGCGTGACCTGGCTCGTGCCGTTGGCTATGAGGGCGCCGGCACCATTGAGTTTCTGTACTCAGATGACGGCAATTTCTACTTTATGGAAATGAACACGCGCTTGCAGGTGGAGCATCCGGTTACGGAGTTTGTGACCGATACCGACCTGGTCAAGTGGCAGCTGCGCGTGGCAGCCGGCCAGCCTCTGCCATTTGAGCAGGAGGACGTGCCGGTCCGCAACCACGCCATGGAGTGCCGCATCAATGCCGAAACGCCGGACTTTCTGCCGTCATGCGGAACGGTCACCGCGTTGCGTGTACCGGGTGGTCCGCGCGTGCGCTGGGATTCGGCCATGTTCACCGGTGCGACAGTTCCGCCGTACTACGACTCCATGCTCGGCAAGCTCATCGTGTGTGCGCCCACGCGTGACGGCGCCATTCGCAAGATGCGCTCGGCCCTGGGCGAGCTCGTGATTGAGGGCGTGAGCGAAAACAGCGAGCTTCAGCTCGACGTGCTGGCAAACGGCGAGTTCTTGTCGGGCATGTATCACACCGATCTGATGGGGCATCTCTATGCTGATGAATAGAAAAGCGAAGACGGTCAATGTCCTTGAGGGGCCGATGACCGAGTCGTGCGCCGAGTTTCCCGCGCGCCATGTGTTTATCAAGTGTCCGGAGTGCCGCCGTGTGATCGATGAGGCACGCCTGCACGACAACCTCGAGGTCTGCCCTCGTTGCGGCAAACACTTTCGCGTGAGCGGTCGCGCGCGCATGCGCATGACGGTCGACGAGGGCACGTTTGAGGAATGGGATGCCAATCTGGCGTCGGAGGACTTCCTCTCGTTTCCCGGCTATGCCGACAAGCTCAAGAGCGTGAGCGAGCGTTCGGGCGAGCGCGATGCCGTTGTGTGCGGCAGGGGCAAAATCTGCGGTTGCGATACCGCGCTCTTCTTTATGGACGCCAACTTTATGATGGGCTCGATGGGTTCCGTGGTGGGCGAGAAGATCTGTCGCACATTTGAGCATGCGACCGAGCTGGGATTGCCAGTTGTCGGCTTTACCGTTTCGGGCGGTGCGCGCATGCAAGAGGGCGTGACATCGCTTATGCAGATGGCCAAGATTTCTGCGGCGGTTAGGCGCCATAGCGAGGCGGGCGGCCTGTATATCACGGTGCTCACCGACCCCACGACCGGAGGCGTAACCGCGAGCTTTGCCATGGAGGGCGACATTATCCTGGCCGAGCCCGATGCCCTGACGGCATTTGCCGGCCCGCGCGTGATCGAGCAGAACATGCATAAGCGACTGCCCAAGGGATTCCAGCGCTCCGAGTTTTTGCTGGAGCACGGCTTTTGCGATGCCGTTGTTCCGCGTGGCGAGATTGCGCTCACGGTAGGCGAGCTGCTGGCGCTGCACGAAGGGCATGCGCCCGGCCTGGGGGCACCGCACGAGATCGTGCATACGGGTCGCCGCGGCAAAAAGCTGGGGCACTTGTTTAAGCGATCGGCGGCACCAAAAACCGCGCTCGAGATTGTCAAGCAGACCCGCTCGGCAGATCGTGCCACGGCGGGTGAGATAATCTC
>URWS01000319.1 GCA_900551605.1 uncultured Collinsella sp.
CGTGGGCTCGGAGATGTGTATAAGAGACAGGCCTTAAGCTGCTCCATGACCTGTGCGGGGTCGGCCTCATCGGCCTTGGTGAGCACCAGGACCTTCTTGGAACGAGCGCATCTGACGCGCTCGGCAACCCAGGCGTCTCCCCTGCCGATCGGTTTGGTGGCATCAATCAAAAACGCGACAACATCAACATCGTTCAGCTCGAACAACGCGCTCTTGTTGAGCTCGGATCCCAAGCCGTCCTTGGGCTTATGAATACCGGGGGTATCGACAAAGACCAGCTGGTAGCCGGGGCGGTTGACGACGGCGCGCATGCGGCGGCGGGTCGTCTGGGCCACCGGCGAGGTGATGGCGACCTTTTTGCCATAGCAGGCATTAAGCAGCGTAGACTTGCCAGCGTTGGGACGACCGACCAGGGCCACAAAGCCGCTGCGGAAACCGGGCTCAACGTCACCAAAGCCCGCGAGGTTGTCGTCCTCGTCGCACAGGGCGTCGAGTTCCTCGTCGCTCATACCCTCAAACGGGTCGAACTCCTCGACATCCTCGAGCTCCTCGGTATCCACCGCGTCCAGGGACTCGTCGTCCAAAATCTCATCGGTAGGCTGCATATTGTCGGACATAGGAATCCCTTTCTAAATAAAGTCGAGCGCGTGGGCAAATACCAGTACGCCCACAATCGCGGCGGTGATGGAAAGAACGTATACAGAGGCGGCGGCGATGTCCTTCGCACGCTTGGCCAGCGGATGGAGCTCCTGGGTCGCTAGGTCGACGATCGCCTCCATAGCGGTGTTGCACAGCTCGCCGTGAATCACCAGGCCACAACAGATGATAATCGTGGCCCACTCGGCAATGTCGAGCCCCACGATACAGCCGGCAATGACAGTGCACACGCCCGCCACGAGCATGACCTTAATGTTGCGCTCGGTCTTGACGGCGGTGACGAAGCCCTCCATGGCGTAGGAAAACGACTTTAAGAAGGACGGATGGTCCTTGTTCGATCCGGGAATCATAGACGGCTCCTAGTCGTGGGCGTGGTTGGTGATGGGGCCGACGTGGACTAGCTTAGGGTCCTCGCCGCGCTCGAGCGCCAGATCGCGCAGGATGGCGTCCTCGCGGGCCTCCATGACCTCGGCCTCGTCGTCCTCGATGTGGTCATAGCCCAGCAGGTGCAGCATGCCGTGAACGAGCATCAGACGGCACTCGTCAGCGGGGCTATTGCCAAAACCGGGGGCCTGACGGGCAATAACCTTCGGGGCCAAGATAATATCGCCGAGCTCGAGCGTCTCATCGGCGGGAATGTCATCGTCAAAGGCCGAATCGCACTCAAACGAGAGTACATCGGTGGTGCGATCGATACCGCGCCACTCGTGGTTGAGCTCGTGCATCTCGTCCTCGTCGACATACGAAAGGGAAATCTCGACTTCACGCTCAACGCCCTCGGCGGCAAGCACGACCTCGCAGATGTGCTCCACCTCCTGCGCATCGAGCAGCGTATCGAGCTCGGCATCGTTGCTGATCAATACACTCAACGGGACTCCTTTCGGTCGCGCGGGCGCTGCTCGCGCACGTCATCATAAGTGTCGTATGCCTCGACGATACGTCCCACCAAGGCATGGCGCACCACGTCGGCGCGCTCGAGGTGCGAAAATGCGACATCGTCGACACGGCCCAAAATCTGCTCAACGTCGGCAAGACCGCCACGACGACCCACCAGGTCGCGCTGGCTCAGGTCGCCGGTAATCACAAACTTGGAGTTAAAGCCCAAGCGCGTCAGGAACATCTTCATCTGCTCAGGCGTGGTATTTTGCGCCTCGTCGAGCACCACGAAGGCATCGCTCAGCGTGCGGCCGCGCATGTAGGCAAGCGGGGCGATCTCGATCACGCCACGCTCCATAAGCTCATCGGTGCGCTCGCGATCCATCATGTCAAAAAGGGCGTCGTAGAGCGGACGCATGTAGGGATCGATCTTTTCCTCGAGGGTGCCGGGCAAAAAGCCCAAGTTCTCCCCCGCCTCGACAACCGGACGCGTCAAGATCAGCCGGCCCACCTCGTGGCGCTTGAGCGCGGCAACGGCGAGCGCCATGGCCAGATAGGTCTTACCGGTGCCGGCAGGACCCAGGCCAAACGTGATGGTATGCGTGCGGATGGCATCCACATAGCGCTTTTGGCCCAGCGTCTTGGGGCGAATGGCACGGCCGCGATACGAAAGCAGCACGTCATCGCGAAGCGACGTAGCCTCGTGCTCACCGTCGCGCAAGACGGCCAGGCAGCGAGAGACATCGTCGGCAGACCTGTCTCTTATACACATCTCCGAGCCCACGAGACTAAGGCGAATATCG
>URWS01000320.1 GCA_900551605.1 uncultured Collinsella sp.
ATAAGAGACAGCTTCTGGGCAATCGCCCCCGTCTCAGCCGTTCGCGCCTCTCCAAGGAGCCCAGCCATGGCATGCAAATACTCCACCTCGCTACGGCTCATGGCGGCGACTAATGGCTCAAGGGCCCGACTGTCATAGGCTTTCCGCACCGCCGGCATTGCGCACTCGACATCCTTCACCTCAATACGATAGGAGCGCTTCTGCACCTTTTCGTTTATGTTGTCAATCAAGTAATAACCCTGCAGCTGCATGATATAGGGGTGTCCTTTCGATTCCCGAAGCAGCAGTTCAAGGGCATCCTTTTCGAGCGAGGTACCCTTAATGCTCCCAAAGGACTCCTCGAGCGCCTCGCGCACCTCATCGGCGCTGAGCGGCCCCAGCTGCTCGTAAGAGGCGCGGCGCAGAAACGCGCAGCCGTTCTTTTGGATAATCGGTTCGTAGGCATAGGGCAACCCAGCGATGGCAATCATTGCATCGCAGCCCTTGCGCGACGCCATCTGGAAAGCTTCGGAGATCAGCGACACGCCATCAAGGGAGACCTTCTGAATCTCGTCAATGGTGACAATGAGTAGTAACCCTCTCCGGTACCAACAATCAGCAGAATCTGGTACCGCCAGTCAGCGGGCTTGGTACCCTGGGTAAGATAAATTGGTACCGCCGCCCATCGAGCCTAGAATTCCATGTCGCGAGCCCAATCCGGGGCTCGCTTTCATGGAAAGGGGCACGATGCCTATGTCCAAGAACAAGAAAATCCTCCTGATGCTGGCCAAGGGAGGGGCCACCCAGTCGGACATCGCGGCCGCGCTTCACGTCAGCAAGCGCGACGTCTCCGCCGGCGCCAAGGTGATGCGCGAATGCGGCCTGACGTTCGACGCCGTGAGCTCGATGGACGCCGACGCGGTCGATGACATGTTCTTCGCCAAGGAGGAGCGCCGTCCGAACGACGCCTACCTGAGACCCGACATGGCGGCGCTGGTCGAGCGCAAGAAAATGAGTCGGAAGCTGCCGGTGAAGCTCTTCTGGCTCGAGTACTGCGAGCGCGCCGCGGCGGAGGGGAAGCTCGCCTACGCCTACCAGACGTTCTGCGAGATGTTCGCCGACGCCGCAGGCAAGATGGGCGCGACCAGGCACTTCTCCCACGAGCCGGGGGCCAAGTGCTTCATCGATTGGGCCGGCGACGTCGCCCACCTCACCGACAAGCTGCTGGGAACCAGGACCAAGGTCTACGTCCTGGTCGTCACGTTGCCCTTCTCGGACAAGTTCTGGGCGGAGGGCTTCTGCGACATGAGGCAGAAATCCTGGCAGGAGGGCCAGATCCACGCGTTCGAGGAGTTCGGCGGCGTTCCGCGCATGTGGGTGCCCGACAACGCCGCCACGGCGACCGATCGGGCCGCAGCCCCGCGGGTCACGCTCGTGAACAGGGAGTACGAGCGCTTCGCCGAGCACTACGGGGCGGCCGTCCTGCCCGCCCGGGTCCGTCGGCCGCGCGACAAGAGCGTGGCCGAATCGTGCGTCGACCTGGTTGAGCGCTGGATCATCGGGCCGTCCGGCGAGATGACATTCTATACCATCGACGAGTTCAACGAGTTCTGCGCGGAGAAGGTGGCATGGCTCAACTCCCGGCCGTTCTCCGCCAAGGACGGCTCGCGCGACTCGGTGTTCGAGGAGGAGCGCATGCACCTGATGCCCCTTCCCGCCGAGCGCTACGAGATGTGCGAGTGGCGCAGCGCCAAGGTGGCCCCGGACTACCACGTCACCGTCGACTACATGCACTACTCCGTCGACCACTCGCTCATCGGCGAGCAGGTCGACGTGAAGCTGACCTCGTCGTCGGTCGCGGTGATGCACGGCGGGGCGGTGGTCGCCGTGCACCCGAGGCTTCACGGCCGCAAGGGGCAGTACTCGACCAACGTCGAGCACATGCCCGAGAACCATGCCGCGCTGGACGACCCGTGGTCGCCGGAGCGGTTCGCGTCGTGGGCGAGGCGCGTCGGCCCCGAGACCGCATCGGCGATCGAGCGCGTCCTCGCCAGCCGCGCGATCGTCGAGCAGTCGTTCGTCTCCTGCCGCAACATCCTCGGGCTGTCGAAGACGTACGCGCCGGCGCTGCTCGAGCGCGCTTGTGCCAAGCTGAACGCGGCCTCGGCGCTTCCCAGCTACACCGGCCTCAAGAACGCGATCCTCGCCATCAAGTCGTCCGACGCCGAGGAGCGAGCCAAGGGGCGCCCCGTCGGGGCCGCAGGCTCCGGCGAGCTGGTGGACCGCGCCAAATCGGCGGGCCGCCTGCGCGGCGCGGACGCCTACAA
>URWS01000321.1 GCA_900551605.1 uncultured Collinsella sp.
GGTATTGCTGGAGCTGGTAAAGCCGGAACCCATATTAAAGAAGGCATAGCCCAGAAGCGCGCAAGCCAAAAGAAAATACAGCCAGCCCGTACGCGTGGGCTTCTTGCCTCCGGGCATCCCCGGGATCTTTGGGTCCCGGGGAGTCTGGGAATTGTTGTCGTTACGGTCGTCGGGCATCTTACGAATAAACCTCCGGTTTCAGAATGCCCAGATACGGAAGGTTGCGATAGCGCTCGGCATAGTCGAGGCCGTAGCCCACCACAAAGGCATCGGGGCAATGGGTTCCAACATACTTGGGCGTGATGGCCGAGACGCGGTCCTCAACGTCCTTCCACAGGAAGGCGGCGACCTCCAGAGAAGCGGGCTTGCGGCTCTCGAGGTTCTTCATCAGATACTTGAGCGTCAGGCCCGAGTCCAGAATGTCCTCGACGATCAGCACGTCGCGACCGCGGATGTCGATATCCAGGTCCTTAATGATACGCACGATACCCGAGGACTTCACACCGTCGCCATAGCTCGAAACAGCCATGAAATCGATGTTGGTCGGCAGCTCGATCTTACGCATCAGGTCGCCCATAAAGACCACGGCGCCGCGCAGGACCGCAATCAGCACCAGATCCTTACCCGCGTAGTCGCGCGTAATCTCCTCGCCCAGGCGAGAGACGATACCGTCGATATCCTCCTGCGTGAACAGAACCTTCTCGATATCCGGATGTTGAGAAGTCATGACAACCCTTTCTTGTGCTTATCGCCCACACACCGCCGTATGGACGCGAACTTCACATTCTAGCAGCGCACGGGGTATATTTTCCAGCCCGTACGCCATCAGCGCGGGAATACCGTCAACGTCGCACAGAATAGCTGGCGTGGGATGCTATTCCGCATCGACCACGCGGAGCAGATATGCCACGCGCGTTGCGGCCGTGCACTTAAAACGCTCGTCCGCGCGAACTCCGGCGACCCACACCACGGCACCCCCCGGCGCCGTCCTCACCATGGGCACGCCGGCGCGCTCGGAAACGGGAATGCGAGCCTCACCTAGCAAATCGGATACTTTCTTGCTTCGGCCACTCATCCCTAACGGGCACATCACGTCTCCCGGCGCGGGACCGTCCACCCACAGGCGCGCCAATCGCGCCTCGGCAGGGATCTCGCCACGCGAGCCCGACAGGATCCGCTCACTATCGCTGTCGGCAAAACCCAGGGCAGCCGCGTCTACCAAAGCTGTCACTTCCCCGGTAGCCGCAAGCTCACGGGCGCGGCGCACGATATCGCATCCCGGCTCAACAGCCATCGGTTCTGTGACCAGCATACGTCCCCCGCCCAACGGCAAACGACCGGGTACGGTAACCCAGTCCGCGACCAGGCCCTCGCGAGCCGCCGGCGCCTTAAACGCCAGCATGCCAAACTCAATGCGTGCGTCAATCCCCGCCGGAAGCGTGACCGAGCCGGTGCCCTCGGCAACGCAGGAAAGGACTCGCTCCACATGTCGCATCTCGGGACGAGCGTCCGGATCGATGCGCTTAATCGCCAGTCGCACGATGCGCCGCGCGATTACCACCTCGGCCGCAGCCAGGCGCCTGGCATCGAGCACCAGCGCACCCGCTGCCTCTTTGCGCAAACAGCTTCGAAACGCCTGTGCCGAAAGCTGAGACAAAAACGCGTCCTCATCGCCTAAGATCTCGCAGGCGGCGCCAATCGTCTTGCAGATGCTCGCGTTGCGCTGCGCCACCACTGGCATTACTCGATGGCGCACGTAGTTTCGCAGATACGAGATATCCTCATTGCTCTCGTCTTCACGCCACGGCTGACCATGTACCTGTAGATAGCCCACGAGCTCGCCATGAGTTAGGTCGAGCAAGGGACGTACCACGATATTCCTCCGGCGAGGAATGCTCGATAGGCCAGCGGGCCCCGAACCCTTAATCGCGTTCATCAAAAACGTTTCCGCGCGATCCGAAGACGTGTGCGCGGTGCAGATACGAGCCGCCGTTCGCGGTGCCCCCGTCTGGGCGCAGAGCTCGCGAACATACCTTCGCGCCGCGGCATAGCGCACCTCGCGGGCAGCCGCCTCGATATTGCCCGATTCATCATCAAAATAGGCATGTTCAACACACAGCGGCAAGCCATATTGTGCGCATAGGCCGCGCACAAAGGCCTCGTCGCCATCGGATGCCTCGCCGCGCAGATGATGGTTCACATGCAGCACGTGCAGTCGCTCGCGCGCGATGGGGGCTATCCCACGCCCATCCAGAATATCCAACTTTGATGTGCACGCCATAAGGAGCAAAGCC
>URWS01000322.1 GCA_900551605.1 uncultured Collinsella sp.
GTCCAAACAGCCGAGCCATCGGCAAGCAAAAGAAGCGTATCAGCCAGCAGTTTGCCGCCCAGCTCACCAAGCTCCATGGTCAGCGCCTCAGCATGCTTACCGGCAACCGACGTGGAAGCCTGAGCACAATAAGCACCAGTATCCACGCCATGCCCAATGCGCATAATGGAAACGCCGGCGACCTCATCACCAGCAAGAATGGCACGCTGAATGGGAGCAGCCCCACGCCAACGAGGCAGCAAGGACGCATGCACATTCACAACGCCAAGCGGCGCCATATGCAGCACCTCATCAGGCAGAATGCAACCATAAGCAGCCACGCAGAAAATATCAGCCTGAGCAGCCTGAAGCGCCTCAACAACCTCAGGCGTCATACGATTGGCCTCAACGACCGGCAACCCCAGCTCGAGCGCCTTGGCCTTAACAGGAGACGGCTCCAACTTTTTACCACGCCCACGAACAGCATCAGGACGAGTAATTACGAGCGCAATCTCATTACCAGCCTCAACAAGCGAAGTCAGCGAAGGCACAGCAAAATCAGGCGTACCCATAAACACAATACGCACAATGAACGTCTCCCCTCAACCAAAGCCGAGACGGCTACAAATAACAACGGAAAGCCAAGTACCCAGCCCATCCGCAATAACAATTCAACAAAGACAAATATACCCAAAAACAAAGAAAGAGCCGCATAAAAGCAGCCCTCCCAACAAAGCACCTATCAGCGAAGACGCCCCTCTCTGGCCCGACGGCACCCGGGCGAGACAAGCAGCGTCAACGTAGTCCCCGGGGCGCCCGCCTATATCGTCCCGCGCGCAGTTTCGCAGCGCAGCGAGAATGTTTGAGCACGGGATGATATAGGCGGGCGCCCCGGGGACGGACAAACCTACTCCGTCTCGCCCGGTCGAGCGCCGCGGGCCAGGGCGTCCTGGTACTCCTTGACGGCCTTGAGCCTCTGCATGGGCTTCAGTCGCTCGAACATGGTGTTGCCGTGCAGGTGATCGATCTCGTGCTGCAGGCACACACAGAATAGATCGCCCGTGGCCTCGTAGCGAATCAGGTTGGCGTCCAAGTCGTACGCCTCTACGACGACATGGTCGGGGCGCTCGATCTCGCAGCTAATGCCAGGAATGGAAAGGCAGCCCTCGCTAAACGGCACCAGGTTGTCACTCTGCTCAACGATCACGGGATTGATGAGCACGTACGGGTCGTAGTCGTTCTTGTCGCTGTAGTCGCAGTCTATGGTGACAAGCTGAATGAGCTCTCCGATCTGCGGGGCAGCCAGGCCGCAACCGCCGTTCTCGAACATCATCTTCTTCATCTTCTCGGCAAGCGCCTCGATCGCCGGGGTGATCTCCTCGATGACGGCGCACTCCTGGCGCAGACGAGGGTCGGGAGACAGTACGATTCCGTTGGCTTCCATGGCCATCCTTTCGGGTTGTTACATCAAATCATAGGCGTCGACGTCAACGCTCACGCTCACGCCGCGCACGGAGCCCACCTCTTTGAGACAGGCGTCGATATCATCAGAGACATGGTACCCTACCGGCGACTTTACAAGCAGATGGAAGCGGTAACGGTCCTTGGCTCTCTCGATTACACACGAAGCAGGGCCCAGCACCTGCGGTACGGCACTCCCCGCTCGCAAAAAGTCGGGCGCGGCGGCATGCCAGCGGCGCTTAAGGAGCTTCGCGATGCGCCCGATGTAGTCCTGCGCATCGTCTCGATTCGCCGACCACACCAAAATGTTGGCCAAGCGAACAAACGGCGGGTACAGAGCGTCGCGGCGCTGGTCCAGGTCGTAGTCGGTAAAGATCGAGCGGTCGTGCTCGGCGACGGCGCGAATGACCGGGTCCTCGGGCAGGTAGGTCTGGATGATGACCTCGCCGGGGCGATCGCCGCGGCCGGCGCGACCCGCAACCTGTTCCAGCAGATCGTAGGCGCGCTCCCCTGCTCTAAAATCGGGCAGTTTGAGGGCAAAGTCGGCATTGACGACGCCCACGAGCGTTACCTCGGGAAAGTCAAGGCCCTTGGCGATCATCTGGGTGCCCAACAGCACGGCGCAATCGGCGGCATCGAACTGCTCGAGCAGCTTTTTGTGTGCGTCCTTGCCACGCGTGGAATCGGCATCCATGCGAATAATGGCGACGTCATCGGGCAGCATCTGGTGCAGCGCGTCCTCGATCTGCTGCGTACCAAGGCCCATTTTTGCCAGGTAGCGGCTGCCGCATTTGGGACCTGTCTCTTATACACATCTCCGAGCCCACGAGACTAAGGCGAATCTC
>URWS01000323.1 GCA_900551605.1 uncultured Collinsella sp.
ACGAGATTCGCCTTAGTCTCGTGGGCTCGGAGATGTGTATAAGAGACAGGCGCTCGACCACGATGAGCTCGCAGCCGGGCTCCACGCCAAAAAATGCCGCGTCCTCACGCGTCGCCGCAACCACCGTGCGCGACACCAGGCGCGCTCCGGCCACCATGTCGTTGGCGGCACAACCCTCGGTGAAACTCTGGACGTCGCCCTTCTGGCGAATCTTGCGTTTGAGCTTGGGAGCGCACACAAAGGTGCCCCTCCCCTGCTGGCGGTTGAGGTAGCCCGCGCGCGACAGCTCCTCGATGGCACGGCGCACGGTGATGCGCCCCACGCCGTAAGACTTCGCGAGCTCCATCTCGGAAGGAATGCGCGAGCCGGCCGCGTACACGCCGCGTGCGATCTCGCCCTTTAGGTCGTCCATGACCTGCTGGTATAGCGGCACGGCGGGCACGTCAGTACGGTCGGTCTTGTTATCGGTCGCCATCGTTACGCTCCATCCCGCGCATGCTCGGACTCAAATTCTTCAATCGCCGCCATAAACTGCTCGCCAAAGGCGTCGGCCTTTTTCTCGCCAATGCCGTTGACCTGGATCAGCTCGTCGCGTGTCTGCGGGCGCAAGCGGCACAGGCCGCGCAGGGCCTTGTCGGAAAAGACCATGTACGGCGCCATCTCCAGCTCGGTCGAGATCTCCTTGCGCAGGGCACGCAGACGCTCGAACAGCTCAGCATCGTCGCCAACGCGCGGGCGCTCATCCAGCTCGGCCTCCTCGCGCAGCAGATCGACGGCACGGCGGGCGCGGGCCGAGGCCTTGCGCTTGGACGCGCGACGCTTAACGGTAAAGGCGAACGCCTCGTCCTCGACCTCGCCGGCACGCGGACCCAGCCCCACGACCGGGTACTGCCCCTGCGAGGTGGCCAAATAACCACGGCCGCACAGCTGGCCGATGATGTCCTTGATGCGCCCGACCGATTCGCTCGACAGCTCACCGTAGCCGCGGTCCTCGTCCAGATGCATCTGGCGAATGCGCTCGGTGTTGCCGCCGTGGAGCACATCGGCGATCAGCGACTTGCCAAAGCGCATGGGTCGCGTGGCCACATAGCGGACGGCGGCGCGGGCCATATCGGTGACGTCCTCGACCTCGAACTGCGTGAGGCAGTTGCTGCAGTTGCCGCAGCCCTCGGCGTCGTCTGCCGTGCCGCCCGCGGCGGCTGCCGCATGCTCGGCCGCCGCCTCGTCGCCAAAGTAGCGCAGCATGTATTCGCGCAGACAGCCGGTGGTATTGCAGTAGCCCTCCATCTGGCTGAGCAGGCGATAACGGTTCTGGAGCGCCCACGCGCGCTGCTCGTCGTCAAGCGCCTCGTCGGCCGCATCGCCGCGGTCGATCAAAAAGCGCCGCATGCGGAAATCGTTACCGTTCCACAGCAGATGGCAGCTGGCCGGGTCGCCATCTCGGCCGGCGCGACCCGCCTCTTGGTAGTAGGCCTCGATGCTCTCGGGCACGTTGTTGTGAATCACGTAACGCACGTTGGGCTTGTCGATGCCCATGCCAAAGGCGTTGGTGGCAACCATCACCTGGATGTCGTCGTCGATAAAGGCACGCTGGCTCTGGCGGCGGGCGTCGTTGCCCATGCCGGCATGGTAGCGCCCCACACGAATGCCGCTGGGGCCCAGTGCCTCGGCAAGCTCCGCGGCCAGCGCATCGACCGTCTTGCGAGTCGAGCAATACACGATGCCGCTCTCGCTCGAATGCGCGATCACATAGTCGCGCACCCACGCGGCCTTGGCCTTGTCGCCCATCTCCTCGCAGCCAAAGTAGAGGTTCTTGCGATCGAAGCCCGTCACCACGGTCGCGGGGTTTTGCAGTCCGAGCATCTGCTGAATGTCCGCGCGCACGCGCTCAGTCGCCGTGGCGGTAAAGGCCGCCACGATGGGGCGCTGCGGCAGGGAATCGATGAACTCGCGAATCTGCAGGTAGGCGGGGCGGAAATCCTGGCCCCATTGGCTCACGCAGTGGGCCTCGTCAATAGCCACGAGCGGCACGCCAATGTCGGCGGAACCCGCGGCCTCCTGGGCAAAGGCTAAAAAGCGCGGCTCGAGCAGGCGCTCGGGCGCCACGTACATAAGCTGGTAGCGGCCCTCGCGCGCCCGCTTGAGCACGGTGTTTTGCTGGGCCGGAGTAAGACTGGAGTTGAGATAGCTGGGTCGCGCACCCGCCGCGAGCAACGCGCGGGCCTGGTCCTCCATAAGCGACAGCAGCGGACTCACCACAAAGGTAATGCCGGG
>URWS01000324.1 GCA_900551605.1 uncultured Collinsella sp.
CACTTATGCGATCGTCGGCAGCGTCAGATGTGTATAAGAGACAGGTATTGATATCGCGCGCGAGGACCGGGCGCAGTCTACGGTCGAGGCCGCTTTTTTGCTGCCGACGTTTCTGACGCTCATCCTTCTCGCACTGCAACCGGTGTGCCTGCTTTATACGCGCGCGGTCATGGAGTCTGCCGCCGCCGAGACCGCGCGGCTCATGACCACGACGACGGCGGAGGACGACGATCTTAAGGAGTTCACCCTCCGCCGGCTTGCCGCAGTGCCCAACGTTTCGATCTTTCATGCCGGCGGGCCGTTGTCGTGGGATGTCGAGCTTAGCCGGGCCGATGCGGGCGGCGTCTCGTCCGTGTCCGTTTCCGGCGAGGTCAAGCCGTTGCCTGTGATCGGTGCGTTTGCGCAGGTTATGGGTGGTACCGCCGAGGGCGGCTACGTTGAGCTCAAGGTCGATGTCTCGTATCAATCACGTCCCGAATGGCTGGAGGGAGATTATGATTCGTGGATTGCTGCATGGGATTAAGCGTTTCTGGTCTAGACGCGTTTTGACGCGCCGTCCGAGCTGCCATCGCAAGCGAGGCGGCTTTATGGGTCGAGCCGGTATCGACCTGTTTATCGAAGACGGTGCCTACACCACGCTTTCCTCTGCGGTGGTCATCTTGGTGGTGCTCACGCTGCTGTTTTCGTCGACGGCGGCGATATGGAGCATGTCGCGCGCGGGGGACACCCAGGTGGCTGCCGATAGCGGCGCGCTGGCAGGCGCCAATGTGGTGTCGTCCTATCACACGGCTGCCACGGTGGTGGATGCGAGCATTTTGAGTTTGGGCCTGGCGGGGTTTGCCACGATCGGGACGGGCCTGGTCGCCATCCTCATCCCGGGCGCCGAACCAGTTGCCGGCAATATGGTCGACACCGGGATTGAGATTATTAAAACGCGCAACAAGTTTGCCAAAAGCGCATCGGAAGGCTTACAGAAAATCGAGACGGCTCTGCCGTATCTGATCGCCGCGCGTGCCACGCAGGCGGTCTCGGCGCAGGATACCGATAATGTGACCTATACCGGTACGGCGCTTGCCGTGCCCAGGACATCCGAGTCGGACTTCGCTGCGCTCGAGGGGTCCGAGATCTCGACCGATGCCATTAAAGATGCGTCGGAAGATCTGGAGCGCGCGGCCGAGGAGCTACAAAAAGCATCGGAGGAGACGGCGAAGGCAAAGGAGCGTGCCTGGCTAGCGGATTGCGGTGGATCGGATAAAGGTTCGGTCGGCAGCTGTTCGTGTATGTGGGAGCGCGCGAAAAGCCTAACGGATCTCTCCGGTGTTCAAAATCCGCATTACGCTTCGAGCGTTACGTGGGAGCCTCAAGTTGCCCTTGATCGCGCGAAGGACTACTACCATTGGCGTCTGACAAATGAGAAGCCCCACGGCTCGAGTGTCGAGATGAGGGCAGAGTCTGCGGCGCGTAAGGCGTTTTATACCTATGCGAGTGCGGAGGTCGATCGGGCATATATAACCGAGAACGGAGACAGGGTTTCCTCCTATATTCCACTGTTGCCGCGCAACTCTGATGAGGTTCGGGCGACGGAGCTCTATACCGATGCGGTGTGGCTGACGAGCGTGAACGATGACAAGGCGTATCTGCATTACGGGACGACCTGCCCTAACTATAAGAAAGGGACGCCGAGCGGATTTGCTTCGGTTGCCGATTACGATGGACAGGATAAATGCAGCAAATGCCATTTTGGCGTTTCGTCGCTTGGTGCTGTTGCGGCGCCTTCAACCTCTATCGAAAACGGCTTCGAGTATCACTTTGACAAGTTTAAAGACGCCCTGGAAGACTACGTCGAATGCCGCAACAAAGAGCTCGAGCTCGAGCGTCAGACCGAAGACGAGGCCGATCGTGCGGGCAATACGTTTGACCAGGCCATCAAGGAGCTTTCGGGCGAGCGTCCGCGTATCGCTCCGCCCGGTCGCAACGGCGTGGTCGCCTTTGCGGTTACGGGTGCCATCTCGAGCCCCGACGAGCTCAACTCTTCGTTTAACACGGCAGTCAGGCTTGGCAATCGCGGTGCTATCTCTGGCGCGGTGCTGGCACCCGATGACGCGACGGCGCAAAACAACGTGCTTTCGCGATTTTTCTCGACATTGAAGGAACGCTCGGGCGGCGTTGCCGGCGTGCTCGACGGCGTCATGGATGTTTGGGGACGGCTGCTCGTAGGATACGGTGATATTCAAGGTTCGGCCGACGAACTTATGGACGAGATGATTAAAGGC
>URWS01000325.1 GCA_900551605.1 uncultured Collinsella sp.
TCTGGGACGCAGTTTCCGCCAAAGACCGCAAAAGGAAAGCACATCCCATTCTGACGCCGGATTCCGGGTCGCGCTTTCCCAAGCGGCCTCAAAGCGGAAAACGCATCCCACTCTGAAGCCAAATTCCGAGACGCAATTTCCGCAGAGCCCTCGATAAAAGAAAAGGACCCCTTTGCAGAGGTCCTAGTCAATTCAAGGTGGCGGGGAAGGGAATCGAACCCCTGACACGAGGATTTTCAGTCCTCTGCTCTACCAACTGAGCTACCCAGCCATTTGAGGTGTGCCTTGTTTCAAGGCTTGATTAGTATAACCAAGGACGCGTTCCGGTCAACCGAGAATTTTAAAAAAGTTTTTGGGCACAGCCTCGGTTCTATAAATCGGCACGTCAGAGGCATCAGCCGGCAGCAAGAAGTTTTTCACTCAGAGCCGCACGGGCAAACTCACTTGGCGTCATCCCCTCGGCAGCCGCCCGTCGACGAATGGCCTCCTTCATTCCCAGAGGAATCTTGACCGACAGCGTTGCCGTCCCCTCACCTGAGAGCGGGGGCCGTCCATGCACGATTCCACCAACGGTGTGTTCGCCATCCGGAAACTCTCCGCGCTCGTACGACTCGCACCACGCGTCAATCATTTCATCCGTTACAACCTGACCATTAGCGGCCGTATACGTCTTGCCCATCATCGACCCCTCTGCCGAGCTCGCTCAATCTCTTGCCAGAATTTCTTCTGAACCGGAGACAGGGCATGAATAATGAGCCATCCACGAATTAGTTCGACCGCAACAAGTTCCACACTTCGACCATCTGGAAGCCATCCAATGGCAAGCCATCTCGGCGGCTCGTCCTCCGACTCGCGGCGAATGCACTCAGTAACCGCGAACCAGGCACCTAGTACCTGCTTTTCCGTCAAGTGTTTTTTGGCGTTCGGATGGATCTCAACATCCATGCATCTTCTCCTCCATCTTACCCAATTTCGTATGACGAAAGTCCGCTGTCGCCAATCTCTTACGCCGGCACTTGTTGGAGGGCGGGAGGTGTAGCGAAGATTGAAGGGCGTTCCAATACCGCCCAGGCGCCGGGGCAGGAGCACATACACCAGGGACATACGTTTTCGTAGCGCGCGAGGATATTGCCGCGTGCATCGATGAAGGCGATGTCGATGGGATAGACCATAAAACACGTATGGACCGAAGAGCAGCGTGGAAACGCCATGACGAGCGGCAGGCCGTTGGCGGCAACCGGACGCCGTCCCAGCATGCCGCGCAGGCGCATGACAAACGACTCCGCCACCACAAACTCGGCCGGCGTCCAACCCAGCCTATTGAGTGCCCGCGCGTAGGCGATGTAGGACGAGACCGCGGTCACATGACCACCCCCGGACGCCATGGATCGACCGTCACCACACGCTCGTGCGACAACGTTGTCGGCGCCCCCAGCGGAACGCCAGCGATGCTGAGAGAAGTCGGCCACGGCTCATAGTGCATGGTGCAGGTGTAGGTCCTAAACGTACCGGATAGGGAGAGCAGGCCACCATCCGATGCC
Source organism: uncultured Collinsella sp. (assembly GCA_900551605.1). Lineage (GTDB taxonomy): Bacteria > Actinomycetota > Coriobacteriia > Coriobacteriales > Coriobacteriaceae > Collinsella. The sequence goes on from URWS01000325.1 coordinate 1,542, forward strand.
TCCGCGCCTTGCTCGCTCGACACTTCGATCTGCAAGTCATAGCCTTCCATGGCATTCAGAATTTGAGTCTGAACCGTCGCCGAGGCATCGGCAGAGCTTTCGTCGCCCTCCCCCTCCGACGCCACGGCATGCGCTAGCACGATGTCGGGCACCACGCGGTCGAAGCGCGCGACAGCGCCGGCAAAGATCATGACGTTGTACACGATGAGTGCCAGCACCAGCAAAACGGGCGTAACCACTGCCATCTCCACCGTCGCTTGGGCGCGCTCCTCGCGCAGACGCATGCGGATACTCATTACGACCCACCGCCCAGAGCGCCAACCAGCGTGGCGACATCGACGGTGAGCGGGATGGAGCCGCCGCCGGGCAGAGGAATCTCCGCAAGTGTGAACACCGTACCGCTAATGGTGCGTTCGACTTGATATTCCAACGCCTCGCAAAGCGCCTTGGGATCGGTCACGCCCAACGGAATACTTCGCAGTTTGTCTTGCGCTTGAGAGAGACCCGCAATGTCAGACCCCGGACTCTTAATGACGTTGGCAGAATCGGTCAGCACCGGCTTTCGCAGGCGCAAGTCGCACGGTTCCAAACCCAGCGCCGCCACGGACGCCGAAACGGTATCGCCGAGCCACGATGCGATGGAGCCCAACGCGCCGCTGCCCCCTCCTAGGCCTTTAATCATCTCGTCCATAAGTTCGTCGGCCGAACCTTGAATATCACCGTAT
>URWS01000326.1 GCA_900551605.1 uncultured Collinsella sp.
CGTGTGGGCCGCGCTGCAACTGGCCAAGCGCCCCGAGAACGAGGGCAAGACCATCGTGGCGCTGCTCGCCGATACCGGTGAGCGCTACCTGTCCACGGCGCTCTTCCAGGACTAAGGTCTGTCGCCCATAGGTTGAGCCCAGGACGAACCGGTCTCCTCTCTCTTCTGGCGGCCTGAGCCCATCTCGTTAGGGTGTCCCACGAAACACCCGAACTTGCTACAATGTCTGCGGCGCGGAACCAGCCTCCCGCGCCGCTTTTCTTTTTTGGCCGCATGCCACCAAGGAGAACCTCCCCATGCACAACAAGCGCGTGCTCGTCGCCATGAGCGGCGGCGTCGATTCCAGCGTGACTGCCTATCTGCTCAAACGCCAGGGCTACGAATGCGTCGGCGCCACCATGCGCCTCATCTGCCCCGCGCCCGATCCCGTCACGGGCATGAGCAAAGTCGACCGCGACATCGCCGATGCAAAGGCCGTCGCCGAGCGCCTGGGGATACCCCACCATGTGCTCGACCTGCAGCAGACCTTCGACCGCAACGTTATCGAGCGATTTGTGACTGCCTATCAGGAGGGGTTGACGCCCAATCCGTGCATCATCTGCAACCGCCATATTAAGTTTGGCGCGCTGCTCGATGCGGCGCTGGATATGGGCTGCGACTACATCGCCACGGGCCATTACGCCAAAACAAGCCAGACATCCGACGGCACCTGGCAGCTACATCGCGGCGAAGACCCCAAGAAGGACCAGAGTTACTTTTTGTATTCGCTCACGCAGGCGCGGCTGTCGCGCACGATCTTTCCGCTGGCGGGCTTGGACAAAGAGCACGACGTGCGCCGCATTGCCGCCGAGCAGGGCTTCATAAACGCCAAGAAAGCCGAGAGCGAGGACATCTGCTTTATCGCGGACGGTGACTACGCGGGCTATATCGAGCGCCGCTGCGGACATCCCGCTGCACCGGGCGACATTGTGTGGCGCGACGGCAGCGTGGTCGGGCGCCACAATGGCGCGCTGCGCTATACCATCGGCCAGCGCAAGGGCCTGGGTGTCGCGATGGCGCATCCCGTGTACGTAACGGGCGTCGATGCCGCCAGCAACATTGTGCATCTGGGCGAGGCCGAAGACCTGACGGCCACAGCGCTCACGGCCAACGACTGGATCTGGAGCGCCCCTGCCGACCGCATGGAGGCAGAGCTCGATGCCGGCGGCATTCACGTGGGCGCCAAGTACCGCTACCGTCAAAAGGACCAGGCAGCAACCCTTACACATGGCGCCGACGGGCAAATGCTGCTGACTTTTGACGAGCCGCAGCGAGCCATCGCCCCCGGCCAAGCAGTCGTTATCTACCGCGGCGACATCGTCCTGGGCGGCGGCACCGTTACGGCAGCTATCAAGTAGTCCCATCCCCTTCATAAGTTGCGGTGAAATAGGGACTGTTTAAGCGTTTCAGGCCGCTAAACAGTCCCTATTTCACCGCAACTTAGAGAGGACGGCCTCGGTCGGCACTGCTGTGTCAGCCGAGGCCGCTACATCGTTAGCGCTGGACGTAGGCGCGGACGAGCTCGTAGGTGTTGCGCACGCCGTCCATGTGGCTGCGCTCGTAGTTGTGGCTCGCGTACACGCCGGGGCCGATCAGACCATGGCGAATGTCGTAGCCGGCCGAGAGCGTGGCCTCGACGTCCGAGCCGTAATGCGGGTACACGTCGATGGCGTAATCGAGCTCGAGCTCGCGCGCGATGTTGGACAGCGTGGTCACCAGGTCGTAGTTGTAGGGGCCACCCGAATCCTTGGCGCAGATCGAAACCATGCGCTCGGTGCAGCCTAGGTCGTCGCCCACGCAACCCATGTCCACGCTGATCATCTCGCGCGTGTCGGCCGGCACAAAGGCACCACCGTGGCCGACCTCCTCGTACACGGTAAAGAGCAGCGACACCTTGCGCGAAAGCGTCACCTCGCCAGCGGCGACGGCACGCGCCAAGCCCAGCAGAATCGACGCCGACAGTTTGTCGTCCAAGAAGCGACTCTTAATGTAGCCGCTCTCCGTCACCGTGGTACGCGGATCCATGGCGATGATGTCACCAGTCTGAATGCCCAGCTCAAGCACGTCGTCCTTGCTGTCGACATTCTCGTCGAGCAGGATTTCCATGTTCTTCTCGATGGTCTTGACCGGCTCGTCGGCCACGTGCGCCGAAGGCTCGGTGTTGAGAACCACGCCCGTGTACACATTGCCATCGCGCGTATAAACGGTGCAGTTCTCGCCATCGGCC
>URWS01000327.1 GCA_900551605.1 uncultured Collinsella sp.
GTCAGAATGGGATGTGCTTTCCTTTTGCGGTCTTTGGCGGAAACTGCGTCCCAGATCCCGCGCTCAGAACGGGATGCGCTTTCCGGCGCGTACTTCCGACGTGCGTGCACATCTCGGCGCGCCATCTCGGGCCCGCTCAGACATTCCTCCCGCTTTTGCGCCACTTTACAGACCGTTCGGTCGTCTGTCCGCACGCGCGGGTATACTCAAAACGATACTTTTCCTATGCAATACGATGCAGGCTCGGCCTGCACGATCCGAAGGGGGCAGTGATGGAGAGGATACTCGGCGTTAATCTCTCTGGCTGGTTTATTCCCGAGCCTTGGGTTACCCCGTCGCTATACGCGGCGACCGGTGCATCCAACGCGGCCGAGCTGCAGGAGGCCATGGGCACCGCCGCCTATAACGAGCGCATGCGCCGTCATTACGAGACGTTTGTGAGCGAGGATGATTTCCGTCGCATGGCGCAGATCGGCCTCAACGCCGTGCGCCTGCCGGTGCCTTGGTATGCCTTTGGCTCACAGGAGTCCGATGCCTCCTACATCTCGGTTGTCGATTACATCGACCGCGCGATTGAGTGGGCTGCCAAGTACAACATTCGCGTGCTGCTTGACCTGGCGACTGTGCCCGGTGGCCAGGGCGATTCCAACGATTCGCCCGCCACGCCGGAGGCTGTTGCCGAGTGGCATTCGTCCACTAACGGCCGCCATGTCGCACTCGACGTGCTCGAGCGCTTGGCCGAGCGTTACGGCGAGGCCGAGAGCCTGCTGGGCATTGAGCTGCTGGATACGCCGCAGATGAGTGTCCGCAAGAGTCTTTTTGCCATGACGGATGGCATTCCGGCTCACTACCTGCGCAATTTCTATCGCGATGCCTACGAGCTCGTCCGTTCGTATATGCCCGAGGATAAGATCGTCGTCTTTTCGTCTTCGGGGCATCCCAGCGAGTGGAAGCATTTTATGCGCGGCGCCAAGTACAAGAACGTCTACATGGACCTTCACCTGTACCATTACCGCGACGAGTATGCGCTCGATATCACGAGCCCCCGCGGGCTGACGACGGCGATTTCGCGTAACAAGCGCGAGCTTAAAGAGGCGATTTCAACTGGGTTCCCCGTGCTGGTGGGCGAATGGTCGGGCGCGGCGATCTTTGCCAACTCGTCGGTTACGCCCGAGGGCCGCAATGCCTACGAGCGCGTGTTTATCGCCAACCAGCTGGCTTCGTTTGCGCCGGCTGCCGGTTGGTTCTTCCAAACGTGGAAGACCGAGAAGCGCATTGCAGCATGGGACGCCCGCGCGGCGCTCGGTACGCTCGAGCGCGGCATGATTGAATAGGTTGATATGACGCAAAACAGCGCCCATACGGGCAAACTCTATGTGGTCGGCACGCCCATCGGCAACCTGGGCGACCTGTCCCCGCGCGTTGGCGAAGCCTTTGCCGCTGCCGATGTCATCTGCTGCGAAGACACGCGTGTGACGTCAAAGCTGCTGATGCACCTGGGCATTTCCAAGCCGCTTGTCCGTTGCGACGAGAATGTGATCGCCAGCCGCGCCGCCGGCCTGGTCGACCGTCTGCTGGCGGGGGAGACCCTCGCCTTTGCCTCGGACGCCGGCATGCCGAGCGTGTCCGATCCCGGCCAGGCGCTAGTTGAGGCGGCGCGTGAGGCCGATGTGCCCGTCGAAGTTATTCCCGGGCCCTCTGCTTGCGTCACGGCGCTTGTTTCGTCCGGCATTCCCTGCGAGCATTTTTTCTTCGAGGGCTTTTTGGGCCGAAAGCACGGTGACCGCGTGCGCCGTTTGCAGCGCCTTGCCGTGGTGCCCGGCGCGCTCATCTTCTACGAGTCTCCACATCGCATCGTGGCGACACTCGAAGCCGTGGCCGAGGTTTTTCCCCAGCGTGAGGTTGCCGTCTGCCGCGAACTCACCAAGTTGCACGAGGAGGTCCTGCGCGGATCTGCCGCCCAGCTTGCCGAGGAGCTACGTGCCCGCGGCGAGGTAAAGGGCGAGATTGCGCTGGTCATCGCGCCGCCGAGCGAGGACGAAGAGGCCGGTATCGCGCCGGTTGGCGCCGCGGCAGTAGATCCCGATGAGGCCCTGCGCGAGGATATCCGCGCCGCGCTCGAGGAGGGGGAGCCCGCCTCTGCGGTGGCCAAGCGCCTGTCTCAGAAGTATTCGCGCCGCAAGCGCGATGTCTATGCCATGGTGCTCGATATGCAATAGATGGAGGATATCCAACCCTTGCGCTAGAATCATCCTCTGTATGCA
>URWS01000328.1 GCA_900551605.1 uncultured Collinsella sp.
GTTGATAACTTTTCGTCCGTTTTCCAAAGTTTTCAACAGGTTTTGAAAAGTTGTCGAAAGATGAGAAACATTGCACGGTGAGCTACTATTTGTTCGAAACCTTTTGAAAGATTGCGAGCGGCATGTCTGACGACTTTTACACCATGGTCGATTCCGGAGACCCGGCACCCGACAACGAGCACATCACCGGCGTACGCGAAGAGCGTGAGGAAGGCGAGCAGACGACCACGCAGGCGCCAAAAGCCATGTACGCCGCACGCATCGCCGTCTATGACGACATGCTGTCGACACCGCGTGTGATCGTCATTGATCCGCAAGATGTCCGCACGTATTTGGAAGAGACCACCAACACCGTCTACCAGTGCATGAAAGAACAAGGTGGCCATATCTCGCTCATGGTCATCCGCGAGATTGTCGAAAACTTTATCCACGCGCACTTTGCCGAGCCCATCATCTCGATTCTGGACGGCGGAGACACCATCCGCTTTGCCGATCAAGGACCCGGCATCGACGACAAGGAGCGCGCTTTCGACTTTGGCGTTACCAGTGCAAACAGCAAGATGAAGCGCTATATCCGTGGAACCGGAGCAGGGTTTCCCATGGTGCAGGAGTATTTGGAAAACGCCGGCGGTGCCGTATCCATCGAGGACAACATGGGCAACGGCACCGTGGTTACGGTAAGCCTGAACCCTAAACGCGTGCAGGAAATCGAGCGTGCCGGCGGACGCGGTGCTGCCGTGCGGCCCGAGACGGAGCACCCCACATATCCCCTGCCGGGAGCTTTTGCGCAGCAGCCCATGGCAACGCAGCAGATGCAGCCCCCCGTGGGACAGATGCAGCAGCCCGGAATGCTTCCTACACAAGAGCCCCAGGCGACATCGATGTCGATGCCGCCAAACATGCCAGAGACCATGCCGCTGGCGGATCAGGATGCAGCAGCAATGCAGCAGGCGACGGGAGCACCGGGTGGCCAGCAAATGGGCTATCAGCCGTACCAACAGGGATATCCATATCAGCAGATGCCGCCACTGGGGTATGGCCAGCAGTTCCCGCAACAGTACCAGCAGGGATATCAGCAGCCGTACCAGCAGATGCCGCAGCAGCAGTACAACCCTTGGGCCCAGCAGATGCCTCCGCAGCCTTACCAACAGTGGCCTCAAAGTTTTCAACAGCAAATGCCGCCGATGCAGAGTTCTCAACAACCAGCAGCTCAAATGATGTATCCTAATGCAGCAAATCAGTATGCGCAGCCACAACCGGACGTGTTCGTAAGCGATCGCGGCAACGCCGCGCTGGGCTATTTGGCGCAAAATCAAGCGTGCGGTGCAACCGATCTGGCGAGGACGTTTGGAAACTCGGCCCCCACTTGGTCACGCACGCTCAATGACTTGGCGCAGGCCGGCTTGGTCATCAAGCATGGCCAGAAATACCATCTGACCGAACTCGGCGCCGCTCGCGTGCGAGCTCAGAGCTAAAGAACGGGAGAGACAGTGGACGAGGAAGCAAGCATCATCCTGGGGGATGCCATCGCCTTTTGCCAGCGCGACGGCCAAGATGCACGCCTCATCAACATGCTGGGGCAATCGCGCGCCATAAGCCTGACCGAAGATACGCTCACGATCGAGGCGCCCTCGCGCTTTGCCATCGCGCAGCTCAAAAAGCATCAGCCGACTATTGAGGCCTATCTGGAAGAAATCGCCTTTGCGCCGATTGCGCTCGACATCGTGGCACCGCAAGGCGCCGCGACGGAATCCGCTGCCGCGACGGCGCCCGCCACGGCTCCCGCTGCTTCCCCGGCGGTGCCGGCCTCCGCAGGCGACGCGCCGACAATCGAGCACCAGCACGGTGATGTTTCCCGTGAAACCATGGCACCATTGCCGACCGCGGCGGCGACGTCAACGAACGCACCCGTCACGCACATGCCCATCGCTCACGACGCAGCGGCGGGCGCTGATTCGGGCATTGCAATCAAGAACACGCTCTCGGCCGATGATTTTCGTCGCATGATGAACCAGATGAAGGGCGGAGCGCCGACTAAATCCACGCAAGCTGCGACCCCCGCTTCACCCATGCCAGCACCGACCGTGCCGGCTGAGCAGAATACGGATGGAGCCCCGCTCGCCGCGAACTCAAAATTTACCTTTGAGAACTTTGTCTACGGCCCCGAGAACAGCCATGCCTATCGCTCGGCACTCAAGTTTGCCGCCCTCGCGGACGAGCGCGGCACGTGCACATCACTGTTCATCTACGGCAAATCGGGCC
>URWS01000329.1 GCA_900551605.1 uncultured Collinsella sp.
GGTCGCGCCCTTGAAGTTGAACGTCAGATTGTCCAAATGCGGCCCGCGCAGCGTCAAGCGGTTACGCGGTTTGGTAAAACCGCGTAACTCTAGTAGTTGGCTTCGTAGCCGTTGCCGTCGCCGGTGGGCTCTTCGTAGTAGTCCGAATCGCTCGAATCGCTTGAGTCATCGGAATCGTCAGAGCTGACCGATGAGGTTGCGGTACCGTTTGCGTAATCGTCAGACGTGTTGTTGTTCAGGTCGCCAATCGTAGAGCTGGAACCGTCGGAAAGACCCATGGTGTTGGGACCCTTGGGATCCTTGCCGGCATCGACGCGCTCCATCATTTCCTTGAGCTCGTCCTCGTAGACAAAGACGTAGCTCACACCGTCGATCATGGTGCTGTCGTCGGCGTACGAGGGCAGGTTGGCCGAGTAGATACCGTCGACATCCATACCGCGCATGGCGTTGACCGTAGCCACGATATCCTGAACGCTCATATCGGTTACGAGCATATCGGACAGCGAATTAACCAGGCCAAAAATCTTCGTGGCATCGAAGTTATTGAGAATCTGGTTGGCAAGGGCGCCAAGCACCTGACGCTGGTGGCGCATGCGCGTGTAATCGCCGTCGGCATAGGTGTAGCGGCAGCGGGCATAGGTAAGGGCGGTGGCACCGTCCATATGCTGCTGGCCAGCGGTAATCTTAATATCCAGGTGCTCGGGGTCGTCAACATCATCGGTTGCGTTAATGTCGATACCGCCAACCGAATCAATCAGCGCCTGCATACCGTCGAAGCTGACCTCGGCATAGTGGGAAATCTGAACACCGCACAGCTCGTTGACCGCCTCGACCATGGCCTCGGCGCCGCCAACGGTATGGCAGGCGTTGATCTTCATGGTCTCGCCCTTGTACTCGACCTTGGTGTCGCGCGGAACGGAAATGAGCGTCGCCTGCTTTTGCGTGGGGTCGATGCGTGCCAGGATAATCGAGTCGGCACGATACGTATCCTCGCCCGGACGGCCGTCGGTGCCAAGAAGCAGCACGTAGAACGGATCCTTTGCCTCATCGGTGTCAACCAGAACCCGACGCAGATTGTCGGTAATGACATTAGAATCGCCGAGCTTGCCCATAATGGTGGCAAACCACAAGCCGGCAGCGGTAGTGGCACTCAGCAGCACGCCAAGCACGACAATGAGCGCGACGTGACGAATCGTGTGGCTACGACGACGTTGACGAGCGCGCTCGGAATAGCGAGCCGCGTTATCGCGACTGTAGATCTTGGCCTGCGCACCAGTTGAGGGTCTTCGGGCGGTAGTATCCGCGAGGGGCTTTTTATTAAACATAGGCAACCTGTATTAGTAGATGACGGGATCGGGGACGGTAGCATGCTCGACATGCGCGCCGAGCGCCTGCAGCTTTTCGACAAACTGCTCGTAGCCGCGCTTGATGTGATGGATGGCCGAAACCTCGGTCGTCCCGTCGGCGATCAAGCCCGCTACGACGAGGGCCGCTCCGCCACGCAGATCGGGCGAGGTAACCTGTGCACCCGAGAAGCCCTTAACGCCATGAATCATGGCATGATGGCTCTCGATACGAATGTCGGCACCCATGCGCACCAGCTCAGAGGCAAACATAAAGCGATTCTCGAAGATGTTCTCGGTAATAACGGAACTGCCGTCGGCAAGGGCGGAGAGCACCATAATCTGCGCCTGCATATCCGTCGGGAAGCCGGGGAACGGAAGCGTCTGGATGTCGACCGGCTTGATACGCTCGGCACGGTTTACATGGACGCCATCCTCAACGCGCTCGCAGTCGATACCCATGAGCTCCATCTTCTTGAGCACCATGCCCAAGTGGATGGGGCAAAAGCCCGTGACATCGACACCGCGATCGTCGGCCATCAACGCACCGGCAACGATAAAGGTACCGGCCTCGATGCGGTCGCCCACTACGCGATGGGTAACAGGATGCAGCTCTTCCACGCCCTCGATGGTCACGACGGGCGTACCCGCGCCGACAATCTTGGCGCCCATCTCGTTGAGCATGTTGGCGAGATCGACGATCTCGGGCTCGCGGGCGGCATTGTCGATAACCGTGGTGCCCTGCGCGCGCACGGATGCCATGATGAGGTTCTCGGTCGCACCGACGCTGGCGAACTCGAGCGTGACGGTGGTACCGCGCAGACCTTGGGGCGCATTAGCGTTGATGTAGCCGTGGGCGGTATCGAACTCAACGCCCAGGGCCTCAAGACCAAGAATGCTGTCTCTTATACACATCTC
>URWS01000330.1 GCA_900551605.1 uncultured Collinsella sp.
GATCTGCGACAGGCCACAGGGCTCAAACTTCGAAGGCATCAGGAACATGTCGGCAGCGGCGTACATACGCTGCGACAGCGCCGGGTCGAACTCGATGCGCGCGGCCATGGTGCCGGGGTACTTGTCCTGGAAGTAGCGCAGGCCGTCCTCGTAGTCGCGGTCGCCGGTGCCCAGCACCGCCACCTGCACGCCGCCGGCCAGAATGCGGTCGAGCGCGTACATGACCAGGTCCATGCCCTTCTGACGCGTCAGGCGCGTGACCATCACCATCAGCGGACGGTCGTCGCGGACCTCGAGGCCCAGCTCCTCCTGCAGCTTGGCCTTGCAAACGGCCTTGCCGGAGCGGTCCTCAACGGTGTAGTTGGCGGCAATGCGCTTGTCGGTCGCCGGGTCAAAGCCCGCCACGTCAATGCCATTCAGAATGCCCTGCAGCGCGTAAGAGCGCTCGCGCAGCACGCCGTCCAGGCCCTCGCCAAACTCGGGCGTCTGGATCTCGCCCGCATAGGTGGGGCTCACCGTGGTGATGGCGTCGGCATAGCGCAGCGCGCCCAGCATGTAGTTGATGCTGCAGGCGTCGCAACGCAGCTGCGAGGCGGCCGCCGGAATGTGTGCCACGCCCAGGATGTCCTCCATAACGGTGTCGCTAAACTGGCCCTGGAACGCCACGTTGTGAATCGAGAACACGGTCTTCACGCGGTCGTACAGCGGCAGGCCCTGGTAGAACTCGCGCAAAAACACGGGCGCCAGTGCCGTCTGCCAGTCGTTGCAGTGCAGGATGTCGCACTCAAAGCCGGCCGGCAGGTGTTGCAGGCTCTCGGTGATGGCCTTGGAGAAGAACGCAAAACGCTCGCCGTCGTCAAAGAAGCCGTACGGATAGTCGCGTGCAAAGTAGCGCTCGTTGTCGATAAACATATAGGTGACGCCGTCGTGCTCGAGCTTCTCGAGTCCGCAGTACTCATTGCGCCAGCCCAGGCTCACGTAAAAGTCGGAGAAGTGCTCCATCTGCGCCTTGTACTCGTCCTTGATGGTGGCGTACTTGGGCACCATCACGATGACTTCGGCGCCGGCGCGCACAAGCGCCGCAGGCAGCGAGCCCGCTACGTCGCCCAGGCCACCGGTCTTCACAAACGGCGCGCACTCGGCCGAGGCAAACACGATCTGCATCTTTTTGCTGGAATCAGCCATATTGTCTCCCATGTTATTCGAGAATAGCCGCCAGGCGCGAACCGGGCGGCTATTCTGCATGTTACAAGCGATGTTGCGGTGCCAACGTTAACGTACGATCGTGGTATCGGAAGTTAACGGGGCCTTGCCCAGCACCAGGATGTTCTCGGGCGTGCCGCGAAGCTCGGTGTTGGTGGGAACCACGTTGTTCTTGTCCAGTATGGCGTTCTCAACGCGGGCGCCGCTCTTGATGATGCAGCTCTGGTTGATGATCGAGTTGGTCACCGAAGCGCCTTCCTCGACCACGACGCCGCGCGACAGGATCGAGTTGCGAACGGTGCCCTTGATGATGCAACCGGCCGAGATGATCGAGTTGCAAGCGTGGCTGCCGGTCGCATAGCGCGAAGGCGGCACGTCGTGGGCCTTGGTTAGGATCGGGCGCTCCGGGTCAAAGAGCTGGTCGGCCACGGTCTGGTCGAGCAGGTCCATGCTGCGGCGATACAGCGACTTCTCGCTAAACACGCCCACGACCTCGCCCTTGTACTCGTAGCTGCACACGTCGATGTTGCCAAAGTCGCCCTGGAGTGCCTCGAGCAGGTCCAGATAGTCTGCGGCCTGGTAGTGGTCGATGATCTCGAGCAGCGTCTCGCGGTTGACGATGCAGCAGTCCATAGAGGCGTTGTCGCCGTACACGACGCCAGCGCTCACGCCCGTCAGGCGGCCGTTCTCGTTGATCTGCAGCTTGGTCTCGTCATCGACGTTGCGCGTGGCCTTGCAGTACACCACGGTCATCTGGGCGCCGGAGTTCTCGTGCGCGTCGATGATGGTGTTGAGGTCCATGTTAAAGATGATGTTGGTGCCCATCATCACAACATAGGGCTTGTCCGAGCGCTGGAACAGCGTCTTGTTGGAGATGATGTCGCGCAGCAGGAAGCGCATGCCGCCCTTGGTGGTGCCATACGCGTTGCCGGGGACCATGAACAGGCCGCCCTTCTTGCGGTCCAGACCCCAGTCCTTGCCCGAGCCCACGAGACTAGGCATGATCTCGTATGCCGTCTTCTGCTTGAAAAAAAA
>URWS01000331.1 GCA_900551605.1 uncultured Collinsella sp.
TGGATTTGCTTTCGCATATGAGCCTCCTTGTCGTAAGGGGTGCTTCTGTAACACCATGTTACAGGAAGATATCCGGATCCCGGGGCACAAATTCTCATGTGGCGCACCTGCCAGCGCAAAAGGCAACGAGCATGCGATTGCCAAGCGCCCCCCCCGAAAGGCCTGCCATCAATCCCTTTGTTGAGCCCTCTCATGCCCTCGCCAAGCAGGCATGTTGGGGTATCGCGCTCGTCATGATTCTTGCCTGCTTGTTCTCGACCCTCGACAACGTGGTCACGCTCTCCAACGCCCACGGCACCATTGCCGTACAAACATGGCCGCGCCTCTTTTTGGCGGCGAGCGGCCTTGCTGCCGGTCTTATTTTTGATCTTGCCGAGCGCCGATACATGGGGCTTGTCATGCTCGGCATTGCCGTGCTCTCGACCATTTCCATCCTGGCCGTCGAGGCCGGTGCCGATCCCAACCTGGGCCTTGTCGTCTTTTACCTGAGCTCGGGCTTTTTTGTCACGTTCTTTACCGCCACCTTTACACAGCTGGCACCGCGCATGCACGTGCCCGCCTTCTGGGCCGGCATGGGCCGTGCGGCCAATAACGTGTGCGCGTTCACCACGTCGGGCGTCTCGCTTGCTCTCGTGACCTCGGATAACGTTGCCCTCATTATGATCGGCGCGCTCGTTTTGCTCGTCGCCGCCTGTGCGGCATTCGTGGCAGCCGGCTTGTTCCGCCTGCCCCAAACCGAGCAGGAGCGCGAGCGCGAACAGCTGGCAGAAGAAGCACTCGCCGCCCCCACCATCGAGGAGCAGCGTCAGGCCTTCATCGCCAACCACGCTCTCACCCCGCGCGAAGTCGATGTGCTCATAGCCGTGACCCAGGACGAACGCCCGCTCAAGCAGGTCGCCGAGGAGCTCGGTATCTCGATGCGCATGGTCCAGCGCCACCTGAGCTCCATCTACCAAAAGACCGACACGCAGACGCGCGCCGGTCTCACCAAAATCTTCCCCTCAGCTTAAAACAAAAGCCACCACAAAGGCCCCCTTTGCGGTGGTTTGAGCGGAGCAGAAGGCCACTCTGCCAGTTTGTCTCAGTCTGTAACAGATAGGCCCCTAAAAGCAGGCTTATTGTTACAGATCGAGACAGTAAAGGGACACGAAGCGATCCTTCGCAGCAACGACCCTCTAGTAAAGCGATGCGACATATCGGCCAAAGCCTGGCAATGCAAACTCAAAACGTCCTTGTAGAGGCTCTTCAATTACCCCAGCCTCTACCAGACGCTTTTTATACGTTGAAATCGAACCGGAACTCTTCTTAAGCCTCGCTGCCAGCTCTTGCCTGGTCGTCGTCCCAACCGGATTCATTGCACGAAGAAATTCAAGGTCCCCTCGTGAAAGTTCCGCCGCTGTTGAAGCGAAAACTCGCGATTCCAGCTCCTCTTGCGCAAGTTTCGCGCCTCGTTCGACATCCTCAATAGAAACCTCGGAGGCTTGGCGCGAAGCATTCCATGCCCGATACCCCACCAACTGGAACATAAATGGAAAGCCATCGATCGCCTTGGCAGCGAGGTCGATCGCCTCATCAGAAATCGTCTTGCCGCCGTCCTCAATCGTTAGTCGAAACGCTTCTTTTACCTCAGTCGGTGAAATTGATCCCAGCGAATGTTGAGCCGCGCGACGAAGAAACGATGTCGATTTCCCCGTCAGCAGCGCCAGCACGCGAAACGGCAGCCCCGCCATAAGCAAAGCTACCTTTTTATTCTCGCTTACAAAGTGCTGGTAGGTAGTAACAAGCTCCGTCATTTGCGCAAACGATGCATCCACTTCGTCAACGGCGATAAGCACCCCGGTGTCAGTCGCTTCAAGCTGAGCAAACAAAGCGTTCATCTTAGTACGCCAGTTAGCGCCCTCAAATTCAACATCGATGTTTTCCCAGCTCATGCTTCCTACGGAGGCAATGCCGACACTGTTCACACGCCTAGAAGCGGGCTTTTCGATCAGATGGGCGGCTGATTCGTTGAGGCGCTGCAAAATGTCTTCGAGCATCCCCTCCGAGGCCGTCACATTCGCTGTAATCCAGCCCTCTTGCTGGGCGCGGTACGACAGATATGCCAAAAGCGCCGTTTTACCTGTACCACGCGCACCATAGAAAACCGAGCAAAGATTGGGATCGGAATCGTCATTTTCAAACGCCAGCACCATATCATCGATGATTTGCTCACGGCCGGCCATATACGCCGGTACA
>URWS01000332.1 GCA_900551605.1 uncultured Collinsella sp.
GGCTCGGAGATGTGTATAAGAGACAGCAACGAGTGCGCCGATGCCGTCGTGGGCCTCGATGCCTTCGATCAGCGCGCCGTCGATGCCGCGCTGATCGCTGCGGATGGTACCCCCAACAAGACCAAGCTCGGCGCCAACGCCATCCTGGGCGTGTCGCTGGCCGTTGCCCGCGCCGCTGCCGAGTCGGCTGGCCTGTCGCTGTGCCAGTACCTGGGCGGCGTCAACGCTCATCTGCTGCCCACACCTATGATGAACATCCTCAACGGCGGCGTGCATGCCGACAATAACGTCGACTTCCAGGAGTTTATGATCATGCCGGTGGGCGCCCCGAGCTTTGCCGAGGGCCTGCGTTGGTGCGCCGAGGTCTACCACACCCTCAAGGGCGTGCTGCACGAGGCCGGCCTGGGCGGCGGCGTGGGCGACGAGGGCGGCTTTGCCCCCAACCTTAAGACCAATGCCGAGCCGTTCGAGTACATCACCAAGGCCGTGGAGAAGGCCGGCTTTAAGCCCGGCGTCGACTTCATGTACGCCATGGACCCAGCGTCCACCGAGTTCTACAACGCCGAGACCGGCATGTACGAGCTCAAGGGCGAGGGCGTGGAGTACACGAGTGCCCAGATGGTCGATTACTGGGAGAAGCTCGTCGACACCTATCCCATCATCTCCATCGAGGACGGCATGGCCGAGGAGGACTGGGACGGCTGGGTCGAGCTTACCCGCCGCATTGGCAACAAGGTGCAGCTGGTGGGTGACGACCTGTTCGTCACCAACACCGAGCGCCTCAAGAAGGGCATCGAGCTGGGCGCCGCCAATGCGATCCTGGTCAAGGTCAACCAGATTGGCACGCTCACCGAGTCGCTCGAGGCCATCGAGACCGCCAAGGAGGCCGGTTACGCTTGCATCGTGAGCCACCGCTCCGGCGAGACCGAGGACTCCACGATCGCCGACCTGGTCGTGGGCGTCAACGCCGGCCAGATCAAGTCGGGCGCCCCGTGCCGCAGCGACCGTATCGCCAAGTACAACCAGCTCATCCGCATCGAGGACGAGCTCGAGGGCAGCGCGCGCTACGCCGGCAAGGCCGCGTTCTACAACATTCGCTAGGCACGCGGAGCTCGCGGGGGCGGGGAAGACTCGGATTCGCCTTGCTTCAGCCGGGCGCTGTTGAGCACCATTGGGCGCTGGGCCATATGACTCAGCGCCTTTTTTATGTCGAGCAAAGGCTGGCGAAGGCGGTGCGGGCGCTCGTGCTATAACTAGAATACTTAGCGCAAACAAACCTCAACCGCACAAGGCGCACATGGATCAGATTTACGACAACAGGTACTATTCCGCCGGTTCGCGTGAGCCGTCGCCTCGCCGTGCGCGCACGGTGCAGCTCGGTGGGTCCGCCTACGCCGGCGCCGACCGCTCCATGCAGCGCCCGACAAGTACCTCGCGCCCCAATGCTCAAGTGAATACTTCGACAGATGGACCGGTGCGCCCGGCACGTTCGTCGCATGCGTCGCGTCCCTCGGCCCAGACGCACGACGGGTCGAGCAGGCCCTCGAGCCGTCTTTCGGGCTCGGACTTTATGCATTACGCCAACGACAACGCGGTGGTCAAGGCGATCTACGACTTTACCCACGGTCCTCAGCGAGGGCTATTCATCGGCATCGTCGTTGCCCTGGTGCTCGTGAGCCTGTATTTCCCCGTGCGCGACCTGTACGTGGCAAAGCGCTCGAGCGATATCTTGGCCAAGCAGGTCGAGATTCGCCAGCAATACAATGATGAGCTGCAAAAAAGCGTCGACAAGTTGCTCTCGGAGGAGGGCATCAAGGATGCGGCATCCGAGGACCTGGGCCTGGTGATGCCCGGCGAGAAGAGGATTGAAGTGCAGGGCCTGGACGGCGATTCGGATGCCTCGTCGAGCCAGAAGTCGTCGAACGCCAAGAAGGCCAGCGAAGTTGCCAAGGAAATCGAAAAAGTCGGTAAGGACGCGCCGTGGTACATCCAGGCGCTCGACATGCTGTTTGGGTTTAACGGCGTCGAGGGTCAGACGGTCGCGTCCAGCGGCGAGTAGGCGAGTAGCGCCCGGAGGGGAGCCCGCAATGGCAGATTGCAAACGATATAAGGTGGCCGCGATTGACCTGGGAACGGTGTCGTCGCGACTGGTGTTGGCGCAGGTCGAGGCCGGGGCGATCGTGGAATCGTCCAAGCATACCGAGATCACCGACTTGGGCGAGGGC
>URWS01000333.1 GCA_900551605.1 uncultured Collinsella sp.
GGAAGTCGAGTGCGAGCCTGTCGGCGGGCGCTCCGGCTTCAATTCCTCCCAAAAGTGCCTCAAAGAGTGCTTTCTGGTCCAGAACATAGGGGCCGTCCAGCCACGATGGGCCAGATGCGAAATAGCCGGCGTTGTCGTCGGGAAAATGGGCGATTTCGTTGTCGAGCGCGCGCCAGGCGGCGGCCTCAAGCTCGATGGCGGGTTCGCCCTCGTAGGTTGCCTTGTCGCAGATGCCCAGAATCGCTGCCGCGGCATCAAAGAGACGCCCCATGCTGCTGGTACGCGGGCTGTTGATGCCGCGCTCGATCATGGTGGCTGTCACGCTGCGCGTTTGCTCGTCGAGGCTGTCCAAAAGCCGAGCGGCACCTGGGTGCTCGAGCAGGCCGAGCTCACTGAGCAGGGCAAAGGCGTTGCGGCGGGCGTCGCGCACGGAGGCCGCCCCACCGGGGAGCGCCCAGGTGCGCAAATGCGCGGCGCGCTCAAAGCCGCCAAGGCTGGCAACAAGAAACTCGCCGCCCCAAATGGTCCCATCGGTGCCGGCGCCGGTGCCGTCAAAGGCGATGCCAAGGACGCGCGCGTCGGTTGTAAGCTGGCCCGCGGCGATGGCCTCGGCCATTACGCTCGCGATATGCGCATGATGGTGCTGCACCTCGACGAGCGGCAGATTGCATTTTCGCGCCTGCTCGCGCGCCCACTGGCCCGATAGATAGCTGGGGTGCACATCGCAGGCCAAGGCGGCGGGCGCCAAGTCAAAGAGATCTTCCAAGCGCGTGCGCGCGGCGTTCCAGGCATCGAAGGTCCCGCCGTTTTCAACATCGCCGATATGCTGCGACACAAAACAGGTTGTCTCGCCGTTCGTCCCTTCACGCGTGAGCGCAATCGTGGCCTTTTGTTGTGGCCCGCAGGCGAGCACGCAGGACGGAGCGCCGTCGAGCGCCGGCAACGGCAGCGGCTGGGGTGCATATCCGCGAGCGCGGCGCACGGGCATAACGGCGCCGTCAACCACGCGCACCACGGAATCGTCATAGCGCGAGAGAATCGCTCGATCGTTGCCGAGCAGCGCGTCGGCAATGCCGGCGGCAACGAGGCGCTCCCAGGCAAGATCGTCATCGGTCTCGATGGGCTCTTCGCTCAGGTTGCCGCTGGTCATGACGAGCGCGTGCATACCGCAGGCTTCTGCCACGGCAAGCAACAGATGTTGAAGCGGCGTATAGGGGAGCATAACGCCGAGCTCAGGAAGGTCGCGCGCGACGGACGGCGCGAGAGCGAGGATGTCGGGGGAACCGTCGTTGCTCTCGCCAACAGTGCGCCGGCGCAGCAGCACAATGGGGCGGATACTGCCAGCGAGCAGATCGCGTTCAGCATCGTCGATATGACACAGGCGCTCGGTATCAGCAAGACTGCGCACCATGACGGCAAGCGGCTTATTGCTGCGACGCTTGCGACGGCGCAGCTCGGCCACCGCCTGCTCGTTGGCAGCGTCACAGGATAGATGGAATCCGCCCAGGCCCTTGATGGCGACGATGCCACCGCTGGCCAGCAGCTCAACGCAGCGCTCGATGATAGCGTCGCTGGCCTCGCGTGTGGTGCCGACGGTCGGTGTCGCGGACGAATTCCCGCACGCATCGCCGTTTACAGCCTCGCGCCACGTAATATGCGGCCCGCAATCAAAGCAGGCATCGGGTTGCGCGTGAAAACGCCGGTCGAGTGGGTCGGCATACTCCGCGGCGCACTTGGGACACATGGGGAAACGGTCCATCGATGTGACCGCTCGGTCATAAGGCAGCGATCGGATGATGGTAAAGCGTGGGCCGCAGTTAGTGCAGTTGATAAAGGGGTAGTGATAGCGTCGGTCGGCGGGATCGAACAATTCGCGCAGGCAATCGTCACAGGTGGCGATATCGGGCGAGACGAGCGTCGTGTGCGCGGTTTGGTCCTGCGACGCCACAATGTGAAAGCCCTGCTCATCGGCAGTGCTCCAGCCGCCAGGCTCCAAATCCGCAATATCGACTCGCTCAACGCGAGCCGCCGCGGGCGCATGCTCAGAAAGCGCGGCAACAAAAGCATCGAGCGCACCGGCCGGAGCGTGCGCCTCGATATGCACGCCGTCGCCCGCGTTGAGCACCCATCCGCAAATGCCATGCGCCATGGCCTCGCGATACACAAACGGTCGCATGCCAACGCCCTGCACAATGCCCGTCACATGAATATGCAC
>URWS01000334.1 GCA_900551605.1 uncultured Collinsella sp.
TCTACACTTATGCGATCGTCGGCAGCGTCAGATGTGTATAAGAGACAGGACGCCGAACGAGGCGGTTGCCGGTTTCGCGCGAGCTCGCCTCGCGGGCCTCCACGGCGTCGAGCGCGGCCTTCAGGCGGAGCTCAGTCGCGTCATCCTCTGTCTTCATTTGTTCGAACTGACCCTTGAGCTCTGTCGCTTTGGCGGCGTGGGCATCACGGTCAATCTCGGCGGCCGCTGCAGTCTTTTGGGCCGTGGCAATCGCCTGGCGCTGGTCGGCGACGATCTGGTCGTAGCGGCCTGCGATATCCTGGCGCGTCTCGAGTTCCTCGGCCTGATCGGCAATGCGCTGCTCAAGTTCGGCCAGGTGGGCGCGGGCATCGGCAAGTGCCTTTTTCGCGGCATTCATCTCGCGCATGGCCGAGGCGCCCTGGGCGATAAAGGTGCCCACGGCGTTCGCGGTGTTCGAGACAGCGGTCCCCAGATCGCGGCTTGCGGCGGGGGAGTGCGGGGCGGTCGGGCGAGCGGTGCCGGCAGCGTCCACATCGGCAGCCTGCGGCGCGGCGATATTGCCGGTACCGCCCTCGACCACAGAAAAGCCTGCTGCGTGCGGATCGACCGCATCGGCGCCAATCGTGGGATGCTCGAGCTGCAGAAACGAGGGCATGGTGCTGCCCTGGTCGGCGACCGGAGTCTCGCCGGGCACGAAGGTCGAGGCCGCCTCGGCGGCCTCCTCTTCCTCGGTATCAATATCGGCATCGGCGACGGCGTCTTTCATCGCTTTGACGGCATCCATCATGGAGTCCATGACGGCATCGAGCTCTTCTTCCGAAGACACCTCGATGGGGCCTGCTGCTTGCGGAGCAGGGTCCTGTACAGGGGCGTCGTCCTGAGCGGGCGCATCGTCATTTTGCTCGTCGGCGTTTTCTGCGGCAGGGGTTTCCGCCGTAGCGCTTTCGTCCAAGATGGGGTCGTCGATGTCGATACCATCGCAGGTCACAACGTCAGTATCTGCGACGGCGTCTGCGGAATCATCAATATGCTGTTGAGTCTGGGGGTCCAGCTCGTCTGTCATAGGCATGTGCTCCTCATCGTTGTTTGTCACCCTATGATAAAGTCTCGCGCCGACATCCCACGCGCTGCAGCAAAGTTTCAAAACGTGTTCGATGGCTCGATCTGATAACAATAACTCGGCCGCTTTATCCAGTTTGTACTTGACAATCCCTTCGCCGAACGACGTGGTGCCGTTCGCCTACCGCGGTCTTTTATTTTCGCTTGAACACGCTAAAGTTGCATCTCAGCTTTTGGCGCGTGAAGTTGGATACGCGCAGTCGGCGGGCGTGCCCGTCGCGATTTGAAAGGACTTTGTATGGGACTTTTCACTGGTAAGACCGTGATCGTCACCGGCGGCGGCAAGGCCACGCTTAAGGACGGTTCCGCTGGCTCCATCGGCTACGGCATCGATATCGCATTTGCCAAGGAGGGCGCGAACCTCGTCATCACCGGCCGCAACGTCGCCAAGCTCGAGGCCGCCAAGGAGTCTCTCGAGGCCGAGTACGGTGTCAAGGTTCTGCCTGTTCAGGCCGATGTCTCGGCTGGCCAGGATAACGAGGCCGTTGTCCAGAACGTCATCGGCAAGGCCATTGAGGAGTTCGGCCGCATCGACGCCGTCGTCAACAATGCTCAGGCCAGCGCCTCGGGTGTGACCATCGCCGATCACACCATGGATCAGTTTAACCTTGCCATTTACTCCGGTCTGTATGCTACCTATCTGTACATGCAGAAGGCCTATCCGCACTTGAAGGAGACCAAGGGCTCTGTGGTCAACTTCGCTTCGGGCGCCGGCCTGTTTGGCAACTATGGCCAGTGCAGCTATGCTGCTGCCAAGGAGGGCATCCGCGGCCTGACCCGCGTTGCCGCCAACGAGTGGGGCAAGGACGGCATCAATGTCAACATCGTGTGCCCGCTTGCTTGGACCGCTGCGCTCGAGAACTTCCAGGATGCCTATCCCGAGGCGTTTAAGGCCAACGTCCACATGCCGCCGGCTGGTCACTACGGCGACGTCGAGAAGGAAATCGGACGCGTGGTCGTTCAGCTCTGCGGTCCCGACTTTAAGTACATGAACGGCGAGACCGTCACCCTCGAGGGTGGCATGGGCCAGCGGCCCTAACAGTTACGCGGTTCTACGAACCGCGTAACCAGTTGACGC
>URWS01000335.1 GCA_900551605.1 uncultured Collinsella sp.
GCCTACGACCTGCTCGTTGAGCACCTTGCCATCCTGGATGTCGTAGATCTTGAACTGCTCGCTGCGGCCAAAGTGCATAAAGATGTTGCCGTTGTCGTACGTCGTTGCCACCCTCATGGTGCCGACCTCCTTTGCTGGCCATGCGGCCGTCGTCGTGGCGATGGGGGAGTACGCGATATTGCCGCCCTCGATGACGAGCGCTCGTCCGTTGACCAGCGCATCGGCCACCTTGCGATGCGCGCGGTTGCAAATGGCCGCCACCGTTGCGCGGGCGATGCCCATCTGCTGGGCGACCGCCTCTTGGTTGAGACCTTCCAGGTCGCACAGGCGCAGCACCTCAAGCTCGTCGACGGTCATGTCGATGGCATCACCGCTGGCCAGGCCATCGGGGGTAAAGCCGCGGTATTCGGGGATGATTCCGACGCGGCGCAGTTTTTCGCGTCTTCCTGCCATGCACACTCCATATCTGACATATGTCAACAATAGGATAACGCGTTAGTCGTTAGGCGCAAGGCATTTCTGGCATATGTCAGAAAAAGGCTAAGATGCCTCGTTGCCGCATGCGGAGCCGCGCTGCCGTGCATTGCGTGTGCCGGACGAAGTGTCCAATTCGACACTCGCGCGCCTGGGCTACAATAAATCTCGCTTATAGGCGACTGACAGGAGGGTCAATGAGCAAAGCTGATCAGCAGTTTGTAACCATGTGCCGCGATATCTTGGACCATGGCACCACCACCGAGGGCCAAAAGGTCCGTCCGGTGTGGGAGGACGGCACCCCTGCCTATACCATTAAAAACTTTGGTGTCACGGCGCGCTATGATCTGCGCGAGGAGTTTCCCGCGCTCACCCTGCGTCGTACGGCGCTTAAGTCTGCCATGGACGAGATCCTGTGGATCTATCAAAAGAAGTCCAATAACGTGCATGATCTCAACAGCCATATCTGGGATGAGTGGGCCGATGAGACCGGCTCCATCGGTAAAGCCTACGGCTATCAGATTGGTCAGAAGAGCCATTACGCCGAGGGCGACTTCGACCAGATGGACCGTGTGCTGTACGACCTTAAGCACACGCCGTATAGTCGCCGCATTATGACCAATACGTACGTGTTTAGCGATCTGTCCGAGATGCACCTTTATCCGTGCGCCTATAGCGTGACCTATAACGTGACGCAGCGTCCTCAGGACGATAAGCCGACGCTCAACATGATTCTCAACCAGCGCAGCCAGGACATTTTGGCCGCGAACAACTGGAACGTGTGCCAGTACGCCATTTTGCTGATGATGGTCGCGCAGTCGGTCGATATGATTCCCGGCGAGCTGCTGCATGTGATCGCCGACGCCCATATTTACGACCGTCATGTCGATATCGTCCGCGAACTTATCGAGCGTCCGCAGTTTGCTGCGCCTAAGGTAACGCTTAACCCCGATGTGCATGACTTCTATGCGTTTACGACCGATGACCTGATCGTGGAGGGCTACGAGCACGGTCCGCAGGTCAAGAACATTCCCATCGCGGTGTAGGTGGCGGGCATGACGTGTAAGCTTTCTGCCATCGTCGCCGTGTGCGACGACTGGGGTATTGGCTGCGAGGGCGATATGGTGGTGTCCAATCGCGCCGACATGCGCCATTTTGTGGCGTGCACCAAAGGTTGCCCGGTTATTATGGGGCGCAAGACGCTGCTGAGTTTTCCCGGCGGGCGTCCTCTCAAGAACCGCCGCAATATCGTGCTTACGCGCGATATGGGCTTTACCCGCGAGGGCGTCGACGTGGTGCATAGCGTTGACGAAGCGCTCGCTGCGGTTGCCGATGAGCTCGTTGCCTGGGTGATCGGTGGCGGCGATGTCTATCGGCAGTTTTTGCCGTACTGCGTGGAGGCCGAGGTCACTCATAACCACTGCGTCCATCCCGTGGACACGTACTTTCCCGACTTGGACGCCGATCCCGCGTGGGAGATTGCGCGGGCCAGCGAATCGGCGGTTGTCGCTGCCGGAGAGGGCGATGAGGGCCTCAAATATGAGTCCGTGACGTATCGTCGCATTGATGCGTAAACCCGATTATCCCTTCGGTATTATCGGGTTGGAATGAGTGGCGGGGCAGCGCATGGCGTTGCCCCGATATTTGTATAGGCTGTCTCTTATACACATCTGACGCTGCCGACGATCGCATAAGTGTAGA
>URWS01000336.1 GCA_900551605.1 uncultured Collinsella sp.
CTCTATACCGTGGTACCGGGTGCTCGTCATCTCTTTGGGCTCAAAGAGGTGCTCTACGACACGCCGTACCTTAATGATGAGAAGCTGCCGCAGGTCACCGAGCTTAAACTGGTCGGAACGCAGCGGGTATCTGCGAATATTACGCTCCAGACCCAGGCCGACATCGAGGCGGTGTTCCAGATGACGCCGTACTACTACCGCACGCGCCCTGCCGACAAAGAGCGCCTGGCAAACCTGGACACGCTCCAGACCGATATCGACTTCATCATCGCCGAGTACCGCCACAGCTAGCAACCTACCAAAAAGGGACAGGTTTATTTTGGCAGGTTTTATCCGGGCAAACGTAAAGGGCCGACCGCGGAGATGCGCGATCGGCCCTTTTTAGTTGCTTGGATGCAGAGGTTATGAGAAGCGAGCGCTTACAGGCGGTCCTTGTTCTCGGCCTTAACGGCGTGTGCCTGCTGGACAAAGAACAGGTCGTACACCACGATGACAAAGGCGCCAAAGTTGATGGCGTCGCCGCCAAACGCGGGAAGCGTGAGCACCGCTTGGGCAAGCGTGGCGACCGCGGCAACAATACCGAGCTTAAACGCGCCGTCCACCTGCGAAGGCTTGTTGGCGCCCTTGATACCGGCGACGCCTGCGGCAAGGTCGACGAGACCCTTGGCGATAAGCACGACCGCTGCGAGCGTGGCGTACGAACCGTACGTGGAATCGAGACCGCCCGTGGCGATACCGACGCCGGCGGTGACGAGGCTGGCGATGCCCAAAACAAAGTAGATGAGAGCAAGGATTTTGAGAGTCTTGCGAGTGAAGCTCATGGCTGGTCCTTTCGATACGAGTACGCCAACTTGGCGCACCCAATGTACTGCACATATGGTGAAGCACATTGTAGTTCAACGGGGCGATGCATGCGTTTGAAAGCGTCTCTTGCCTGTGCGGCCCAACCTTTCAAAAAGGAAAGCTGGGCGTAAGCCAAATCGATGGCAGCGTATGCGCGGCGCTGCGATGATGGGGCCATGGTAAGAGCTAGACCGAAGGAGGAACCATGATGTACGGAGCAGAGCAGGTACGTGAGGCGCGGTCGTTGGGAAGGCGCATGAGTGATTCCGTGATCGCTACTGTGTGCACGGGATTGATGGCGGTGCTTTGTATTGCGATGCTGTGGGCCATGTCGCATGTGGGACAATAGTGGACGGTTGGGTGCTGGCATAAACGGCGCTCACGTATTCGTTTTGCTTGTTAAGGAGTGTCCATGGGCATCGCCGATCCCTTTTTTGTTGCTCGGGCCGCGGGTCTTGAGCTGACCGGGACGTCCGAGGGCCTCACGCTCACCGACGGCACGATGGAGCTGCGTGCCGATTTTACTCGCATGCTTCCGCGGCTCAAGCAGGGCCGTCTGCAGCAAGAGCTGCTGGTAAAGGCTGCGCGCGCAAAAGGCATCGAGAGCCCATGGGCGATTGACGCCACGGCAGGCTTTGGCGAGGATTCACTGCTGCTGGCTGCCGCGGGCTTTACCGTCGATCTGTATGAGCAGGATTGCGTGATCGCGGCGCTCCTCAAGGATGCCTTGGATCGCGCGGCGGATGATCCGGCGCTTGCGGCTGCCGTGGCGCGCATGCGCTTACATGCGGGCGAGGACAGCATTGCCGGCCTTCGCCATACAGCTGAGCTGATCGGGCAGGGCGAGCTCACCGCTCCCGACGTGGTGTATCTGGACCCCATGTTTCCCGGGCGCACCAAGAGCGCGGCGGTGAAAAAGAAGTTCCAACTCTTGCATCATTTGGAACAGCCGTGCGCCGATGAGGAGACGCTGGTCGAAGCTGCGCTTGCGGTGCACCCGCGCAAGGTCGTTATCAAACGACCGGTGAAGGGGCCACTGCTTGCCGGCGTTAAGCCGAGCTATCAACTTGCGGGCAAGGCCGTCCGCTACGATGTTTTGGTGCCGCCGCGCCCGTAGCTTGCGTGCGATGGCTGGCGCTCCGTCAGTGCCGTGCCGATGCGGGTCTATTTCCAAGGATGCGACGTCAGATGCCAGCCGCCGCAGTATTCGCATTTGTAGCAGGCCAGCCCGCGCCGCCCGCGGTTTTCGCAGTCGGCCATAACGGCCTCGGCCTCGGCGCGCGTGTCGTAACGGTTTTTTCGCTCGCACGACTTGTAGCGCC
>URWS01000337.1 GCA_900551605.1 uncultured Collinsella sp.
GGCATAATGGAAGCTCTGGCATCGAACTGCAGTGGCTCGAAGTATTCGACGGATGGAACACTTATCCCCGAGCGATTAACTATGCAACGCCCAATATGGTCAAATTGAACGGAACAGTCTTTTGGTAAACCGGATGGCACCATCAAAATGCTATGGCACCACGGCCTTTGCCCTGGTTACGATATTGGTGATTTTCGCTATGTTTGCATCCGTTTCTTCATGCACAGATAGAGCCCGCTATAGCGGAGGAGATGATTACCTTGTCTTTGGAGTCGGCAGCGTTCATTCTATTGAGGGAACGGAACTCGTAATCCAAACAGACAACAGTCCCCGCTACACCGACGCTGGAAAGCAAACCCGGATTACATTCCCCTCATCTGGCCGAATCAAAGACAAGCTTTCCCAAATCAAAGTTGGGACAAGAGTTTCCTACTCACGCTTTGAGTCGGTAGACGCATCTGGATCATACGAGGGAAACGATATCGAAATTGAACAGGCAAACACTATAAGGAGATGTTGAGGAACTGAGCCTCTGCGCAGTTCCTCAACAAATCATTATGCCTCCGGGACCCTACCCGTCGCCAAAATCTGTTCAAGTGCCGCCTCATCCAACACGGGCACACCCAGCTGCTCGGCCTTGGTGAGCTTTGAGCCCGCTTTGGGGCCGGCGACCAGATAGCTCGTCTTCTTTGACACGCTGCCCGAAACCTTGGCGCCAAGCACCTTGAGTGCCGCGCCCGCCTCGTCGCGCGCGCGGTTGACGAGCGTGCCGGTGAGCACGAAGGTCAGACCCGCGAGTGGCTGTGCGTCGGCGAGCTCGCCCGCCACGCCAGCGTCGGCTGCGGCTTGCGCGTGCGCGGCGCCCAAGTCGACCTCGAGCGACAGGCCCGCCTGGCGCAGGCGCTCCAGCACGGCAAGGTTCTCGGGCACGGCCAGGAACTGCTTGACGCTCGCCGCAATCTTGGGACCGATGCCCTCGCACTCGGCAATATCCTCTTCGCTCGCCAAGATGAGCTTGTCAATCGACAGGAATCGCTCGGCGATAACCTCGCCCACGCTCTTGCCCACGTGGCGGATACCCAGGGCAAACAGCACGCGACCGAGCGGCTGGCTCTTGGACTTGTTGAGCTCGGCGATGATTTTCTCGGCCGTCTTGAGGCCTACCGGAATGGGGTCGCCCTTCTTGACGCCCTTTTTGCTGTTGGAGCTGGCATAGGTGCGCCCCGTGTCCAGGCCGGCGATATCGTCAACCGTGAGCTGGTAGAAGTCCGCGACGTCGTGAATCAGCCCGGCGGCGATCATCTTGTCGACAATCTCGTCGCCTAGGCCGTCGACGTCCATGCAGCCGCGACTCACCCAGTGGAGCAGGCGCTCCTTGAGCTGCGCGGGGCAGTCGATGGAGACGCAGCGGTAAGCGACCTCGCCGTCCTCGTGGACCACGGGGCTGCCGCACACGGGGCAGACCTCGGGCATGTGCCAGTCGACCGAATCGGCCGGGCGCTTATCGAGCACCGGGCCCACGACCTCGGGGATTACGTCGCCTGCCTTGTGCACGATGATGGTGTCGCCCTCGCGCACGTTTTTGCGGCGGATCTCGTCGATGTTGTGCAGCGTGGCGCGCGCGATGGTGGAGCCGGCGACCGTCACCGGATCGAACTCGGCGACCGGCGTGAGCACACCGGTGCGGCCCACCTGGATGCGAATTTCGCGCAGGACGGTCTGCTTTTCCTCGGGCGGGAACTTAAAGGCAATGGCCCAGCGCGGCGCGCGGGCGGTAAAGCCCAGATCGAGCTGCTGCTGGAAGCTGTCCACCTTTACGACCACGCCGTCGATGTCGTAGTCCAGGTCGCCGCGATGCTCGAGCGCCTGGGCGCAGAACTCGTGGACCTCGGCGGGTGTGGCACAACGGGCAACGTTAGGGTTGACGCTAAAGCCGGCGCTACGCAGCCAGTCGAGGAACTCGCGCTGGCTGTGGACGTGCAGCGGGTCGGTATCGGCGATGGCATAGATAAAGGTGGCAAGATCGCGGCGCGCCGTGATCTTGGGATCCTTTTGGCGCAGGCTGCCGGCGGCGGCGTTGCGCGGGTTGGCGAAGGGGTCGCGGCCCTCGGCATCGGCCTCTTCATTCAGACGAACAAAGC
>URWS01000338.1 GCA_900551605.1 uncultured Collinsella sp.
CGGCAGCGTCAGATGTGCATAAGAGACAGGGAGAGGACGCCCGGCATCCAGACGCCGTCGTGCTCGTCGGCAATGCCCAGGCCCTTCTGAGCAGCCTCGGTCTCGCCCTCGAGCAGGACCTGCGAGCCCTCCTCCATGATGTCGGTGATGCACAGGACGATGCCGTCAGCACCCTTCTCGGCGGCGTAAGCGCGCATGGCCTCGCGAATCTCGTCGATCATGCCGAGTGCGCGGGTCTTGTCGACGGTCTCGTACTGGCCGATGAGCAGCTTCTTGCCGGCGGGCTCGAACATCTTGATGTCGTTGCCGACCATCTCGGCTGCAGTGAAGGAGCCGGACGGACGGGTGAGGAAGACCTCCATGCCAAACTTGACCGGGTCGACGCCCACCTGCTCGCCGAGCTTGGCGGCGACGACGCGGTCGACAGCGGTGGTGGTGGGGCTCTTGAGCATGAGCGTATCGGTCATCATGGCCGAGAGCAGCAGCTTGGCCTGGACGTCGGAAAGCTCAACGCCGAGCACGTCGGCGAGCTTGGTGACGATGGTGCAGCTGGAGCCCCAGGGCAGGCAGATGTAGTGCAGCGGGCCGGCGGTCTCGAAGTCGCCGATGCGGTGATGATCGACGACGCCAAAGACCGTGGCGTCCTTAAGGCCGGCGACGGACTGGGCGGACTCGTTGTGGTCGGTGAGGACGACGAGCTGACCGGCCTCGACGGACTCGATCGCGCGAGGCTCGGCGATGCCGGCGTCGGCGAGCAGCTTGGCGGACTCTGCCGGAAGCTGACCAAGGGCGCAGGCCTCGTAGGTGTTGCCGGCATACTCAACCTGGTTGAGCAGCTGGGACAGGACGACGGCGCTCATGATGGCGTCGTTATCGGGGTTCTGGTGACCAAAGACAAGAACGTTTGCCATGGATATCCTCCACTTGATATGTGTACTTGGACGTAGCTATGGTAGCACGCCGATGCCGAGCCTTCGCAGACGGAAGGGCCACGGCATATTTTGGGGTAGGCACGGGGGCCAAGGCTGTCCCTTTTACACCATGTTGGTGCAAAGAAACCTGACCCCCTTGCACCGGCTATTTGCCGGCGGCGCGCAGGGCTACGTAGGCGGCACCGATGATACCGGCGTCGTTGCCGAGCGAGGCGACCTCGATGGGCGTCTCGCGCGAGACGGAAAACGCGTACTGCTTAAAGTGCTCGCGCACGGCGTCGAGGTAGACATCGGCCGAGGCGGAGGCGCCGCCGCCGATGAGGAACATCTCAGGGTCGACCACGTTGGCGATAAGCGCCAGGGCACGGCCGAGGTAGTCGGCCATGGTATCGGCCGCGGCAAGCGCGAGCTTATCGCCCTCGCGGCAGGCTTGGAATACGTCCTTGGAATCGGAAGGACCGGTGAGCTCGATGGGCTCGACGCCCGCAGCCTTGCACTCGGCCAGGTAATTGCTCACCACGCCGGTGGCGCTGGAATACTGCTCCAGGTGGCCATGGCCGCCGCAGCCGCAGGTACGCTCCTCGTCGGGGTTCAGGCACATGTGGCCAATCTCGCCGCCGGCACCCACAACGCCCGACACAACGTCACCGTTGATGATGACGCCGCCGCCCACGCCGGTACCGATGGTGACCATCACCACGTTCTGCACGCCCTTGGCAGAGCCGAGCCAGGCCTCGCCCATGGCGGCGGCGTTGGCGTCGTTCTCGTACTTTACGACCGCGTCGGGGCAGTGCTCCTGAATGGCAATCTTAAGCTCGGGCAGGTTGATGGAGATGTTCGCCTTGACCTTGGCATCGCCCGCAGCCGGAATGGGGCACGGAACGGCCAGGCCGATGCCCGCCACAAAGGCGCGCGGAATCTGAGCCTTGGCGACCACCTGGTCGATAGCCTCGGTTACCGCGGCAAAGCCCGCAGCGTCGACGATGGGAGGCGTGGGCACGCTGGCCTTGGCAAGCAGGTTGCCGTCCTCGTCGAACAGGCCCTCCTTAACCGAAGTGCCGCCGACGTCGATGCCGATGTAGTACTGCTTAGGTTCCATGGGAGCCCACCTTTCTCGTTTAAACATTGCCTGTATGGTACCGCTCCCAATCAAAACCACCCCTAAAAGGGGTGGTTTGCTCTTAGGGTATAACCCTTGGAT
>URWS01000339.1 GCA_900551605.1 uncultured Collinsella sp.
GCATATGATTTATCTGAACGGTTGACCACGAACAGCCGTTCGTTTATTATCGATGCAGGTTGTTAAGAGGAGGGCTATTCATGGCCAAGAATTCAGGTCCCGTACGTACCGTTCATGCTCGCACGACGGGTAAAGAGCGCGATGAGATGATCGCCACCACCAAGGCCGAGATCGAGAAGAAATTCGGCCAGGGTTCCATCATGAGGTACGGCGACGGTGGCCCCGAGCTCGAGGTCGAGGCCATCCCTACTGGCGCTCTGGCACTCGATGCCGCTCTGGGTATCGGCGGTGTGCCGCGCGGCCGAATCGTCGAGATCTACGGTCCCGAGTCCTCCGGTAAGACGACGCTTTCGCTCGAGATCTTGGCCGAGGCCCAGGCAATGGGTGGCGTTGTGGCATTTATCGATGCCGAGCACGCGCTCGATCCCACGTATGCCGCGCGCATCGGCGTGGATATCGACGAGGTGCTCATTTCCCAGCCCGATACGGGTGAGCAGGCGCTCGAGATCGTTGACATGCTTGTGCGTTCAGGTGCCATCGATGCCATCGTTGTCGACTCCGTCGCCGCGCTGACCCCGCGTGCCGAGATCGAGGGAGAAATCGGCGACACTACGGTCGGTCTTCAGGCTCGCCTGATGAGCCAGGCGCTTCGCAAGCTCGCCGGCTCGCTGTCTAAGTCCAACACGACGTGCATCTTCATTAACCAGCTGCGTGAGAAGATCGGCGTCATGTTCGGCAACCCCGAGACCACGACGGGCGGCCGCGCCCTTAAGTTCTTCTCTTCGGTGCGTATCGACATTCGCCGTATCGATAGCATTAAGCTTAAGGACGAGGTTATCGGTAACCGCGTGCGCGCCAAGGTCGTTAAGAACAAGGTGGCAGCTCCGTTCCGTTCTGCTGAGTTCGACATTATGTACGGTACGGGCATCTCTAAGGAGGGCTCGATTCTGGACATGGCTGTCGAGTGCGGCATCTGCAAGAAGATGGGCTCCTGGTTTGCCTATGGCGAGGACAAGCTCGGCAACGGTCGCGAGGCCGCCAAGGCTTTCCTGCGCGAACACCCCGATTGCGCCGACGAGATTGAGCATAAGGTCCGCCTTGCCTGCGGACTTGAGTTTGATGACGATGCTCCGTCCGAGGTCGAGCTGACCGATCAGCCTGCGCCTGAGGAGTTTGACGAGCTTTACGCCATCGATGGTTCCGCCATGCTCGATGATGACGACGAGTAGCGGTTACGCTCATGTCGTATACGGTGACCGAGGCCACGGTCGTCTTTCCCGATAAGAAGGCGGCCTCCTCGTTCTCGAGCGGGTATGCGTCCAAAAAGCCTTGCGCACATATCGATTGTGAGCTTGAGGACGGTTTTGAGCGGTCCATTTGGATTCCCGTGCGGGTCGCGCGCCTGTATGTCAAAAACCGCCCCGATCTTCCCTGCGATTGGGATAACTTTCGTGAGGCGGTGCAGCTCGTCGAGCGTAAATGTGCACTTACCATGGTGACTGAGATGTTATCGCGCCGCGACCATGCGACGGGTGAGGTCCGTGACAAGCTGGCTCGCTACGGCTTTCATCAACCCGCGATCGATTTCGCCGTCGAGCGCGCCACCGAGTATCACTTTTTAGACGAGAACCGCTTTTGCTCGTACTTTATCGAGGAACGCAAGCGGCGCGGTTGGGGACAGCGCAAAATCGAGACCGAGCTCAAGCGTCGTCATGTCGTGCTCGATGACATTCCCGGTTATCCCGAGGAATATTTTGCCGTCGAAGACGATTTGGCGCGTGCGTCAGCCCTGCTCGCCAAGCGACGTGTTCCAGAGACGCGCGGATTCGAAAAACTGGTTCGGTTTTTGATGGGCAAGGGCTTCTCGTATCACATCGCCGCCGATGCCGTTAAGGCACGCCTCGATTCCGAATGCGAGGAATGTGCGGTTTAGGCGTATGCGTTTTGTGGCCCTGCCGTTCACCGCGTTTTAGCCGCCGTGCTGGGGCCATTTATTTGACAGTTGTTGTGGTTCAACGTACGATAAACACTGTCATTTGCTTTGTGATATGTGCTCATCTGTGATGAGTTTGTTTATATGTTAATCTGTATCCGACCCGCATAAGCTGCGCCCATATTACTCAAATGTC
>URWS01000340.1 GCA_900551605.1 uncultured Collinsella sp.
CCGAGCCGTACGCTTGAACTTAGAAGGGGGAGGCCTCGCGGCCTCCCCCTTTTTTTGCGTCTACGCGCAACATTCCTTATGCAATTAAATCAATTTAATCATCCACCGCTGAATATAGACGTTCACCGTTCTTTGGTCGGTTCTTTGTTCTCAATGGACTAATATTTGCTTTAGCGCACTGCTGCGCTTGTCCTGTTTTACACGGGTCGTTTTATTGATTGTGACGGAAGGACTCATATGGCAGATGTTCATGAGCTGCTTGATACTTGGATTGCCAATGTCAAGGACGAGGAGCTCCTCGCTGAGCTTAACACGATGAAGGAGCAGGGTGATGAGGACGCCATCACCGACGCTTTCTTCCAGGATCTCGCCTTCGGTACTGCCGGCCTTCGCGGCACTATCGGTGCGGGCACTAACCGTATGAATATCTATACGGTCGGTCGTGCGACCCAGGGATTCGCTGACTATCTCAATGCGACCTTCGAGCATCCGACGGTCGCCATCGCTCGCGATAGCCGCAATAAAGGTGAGCTGTTCGTCAAGACGACGGCTGCCATTCTTGCAGCAAACGGCGTGACTGCCCTCGTGTATCCCAAGATTTCTCCTGTGCCGACGCTCTCCTGGGCCGTCCGCGACCTTAAGTGCTCCGGTGGCATTTGCATGACCGCTAGTCATAATCCGGCGCCTTATAACGGCTATAAGGCCTATGGCCCCGACGGCTGCCAGATCACCAGCGAGGCCGCCGATGCAATTTCTAAGGCTATCGCCGAGACCGATACGTTCACCGGCGTGAAGTCCATGGACTTCGATGAGGCTCTTGAGCAGGGTCTGGTCAAATGGATCGATGACTCGTGCCTCGAGCGTTATTACGACGCCGTTCTCGCCCGCGGCGTGACTAACCTTTCTGCCGAGGAGATCGCTGGCGCTCCGCTTAAGCTCGTCTACACTCCGCTCAACGGCACTGGCCTCATTCCTGTCACGACGGTGCTCGAGCGCGCTGGCATCACTGATGTCACGGTTGTTCCCGAGCAGAAGGAGCCTAACGGCGATTTCCCGACCTGCCCGTATCCTAACCCCGAGATCCGTCAGGCCATGCAGAAGGGCATCGATCTCTGCGAGCAGGTTCACCCTGATTTGCTGCTTGCAACCGATCCCGACGCCGATCGCGTTGGCGTTGCCGTTAAGAATGGCGATGACTATCTGCTGCTGACCGGCAATGAGATGGGCGTTCTGCTGCTCGACTATATCTGCAAGACTCGCGCTGCCCGCGGTGAGGACCTCACTAAGAAGGTTGCTGTCACTACTATCGTTTCTTCCGCCATGGTTGACGCTCTGGCCGACGAGTACGGTTTTGAGCTCCGCCGCTGCCTGACGGGCTTCAAGTACATCGGCGACATCATTACTTCTCTTTCCGATGCCGGCGAGGTCGATCGCTTTATCTTCGGTTTTGAGGAGAGCTACGGCTATCTGGCCGGTGACCACGTGCGCGACAAGGACGCCGTGAGCACTTCTCTCCTGATTTGCCAGATGGCGCAGTATTACAAGCTCCAGGGCAAGAACCTTGCAGATGCGATGCACGAGCTGTACGAGAAGTATGGCTACTATCACAACAAGACGATTTCGCTGAGCTATCCGGGCGCTGAGGGTGCGGCAAAGATGGCCGGCATCATGGCTGGTCTGCGCGAGAACCCGCCCGCGGAGCTCGCCGGTTCCAAGATTGAGGCTGTCGTGGATTACAACACCTGCGTGAACGGCCTGCCGAAGGCTAACGTCATTGAGTTCGATCTTGAGGGCGGCAACAAGGGTATTGTTCGTCCTTCCGGCACTGAACCCAAGATTAAGCTGTACATCTTCGCTAAGGGCGCGGATGCCGCCGAGGCTGATGCCGCACTTGACGCGATTGAGGAGTCTGGTCGCAAGTTGTTGGCCTAAGGCTTTGAAAGCCTATTTCTATAGTTAGACGGAGGAGGGGACCTCGGAAACGAGGTCCCCTCTTTATTACTGGCAAATATAGCTGAGGATTCCAAGATGTGTAGGAAATGTGTACGCCCAGATTCCCGCCCACGGGACCCCTCCGGTCTGGCAATATATCTCCTTGCCGCGCGGCCCGGTCGGACCGGATGAG
>URWS01000341.1 GCA_900551605.1 uncultured Collinsella sp.
CGGCGCACAGGCCATGCAAGTTGAACTCGATGCTAAAGCCGACCATGCGTACATCGCTCGCCCACAGGCTTGCCTCGGGATGCTCGACGCCAACGGTCACCAAACGCTCGGCCGTCGACGCTGCCTCCAGCACACGGTCGACCTCTTCGGTGCCCAGATTCACCACGGCGGTCTTTGCCTGGTCAAAGATCCTGAGTTTGCTCTCAAAATAATCCTCAAACGTGGGGTGTTCGATCGGCGAGATGTGGTCGCGGCCGATGTTGAGGAAGCACGCCACGTCAAACGGCAGATTCTCGACACGCTGGTACTTGAGCGCCTGGCTCGAGACCTCCATGACCATGGACTGGTGACCAGACGCGCGACAGTTGGCGATATGGCGCCAGACCTCGGGGGCCTCGGGCGTGGTGTTGGTGCTCTCGTAGCACTCGATACCATCGTCGGTATTCACCGAGCCGATCATGCCGCAGGACTCGCCTGCCGCTTTGATAATCGACTGGAGCATAAAAGCGGCCGTGGTCTTTCCCTTGGTGCCGGTGATGCCCACGATCTTGACGTCGTGGTCGGGACGGTCGTAGACCTCCGGCGGCAACAGGGCCATGGCCGTGCGAACACTATCAACAACCAGCATCGCAGCACCGCTCTCCTTCGCCAGCGGCTCCAGAGACTCGACCAGCGACTCCTCGCACACAAATGCGACAGCGCCCGCATCGAGCGCCATGCTCAAAAACGCGGGCTTAAAGGCAGCACCTTTGCAAAAGAACACGTCACCTGCCGAGACCGCGCGCGAATCAAACGAGCAGCCGGTCACGGCACGCTCGTCAACCTGCTCTGATGCGCGCAGCTCGCCGCACACATCGAGAAGCTTGGCAAGCGTATCGACCGTGGTCACGGTCGCGGAATCCGAATGGTGCATCTTTCACCTTTCTCAGCCATTTGGCAGGGACGGTTTTTATAGTAACTGAAACGCACCCACGCAAAAACGGCTCCCGGAGGAGCCGTTACGCGCAGGCGTTCGTAAGCCGAGGCTAGGCAGCCTGAACAGCGGGCTGGTCCTCGTCGATAAAGAAGCGCTTGTACCACACCAGGAACACGAGCGGCGTATAGATCTTGCGCTGGAAATCGCCCTTGCCCGCAAAGTGCAGATCGAGCAGGTGCATGAGCTCGTCGGTATCGAAGAACTCGCTTGCCCACGGCGCGGTGAAGTACTCCTTGACATAGTCGTACCACTTTTGCTCGCGCAGCCAGTAGACAATCGGCACCGGGAAGCCCACCTTGGGACGGGTGGCCCACTCATCGGGCAGCGACTTGTTGGCAGCGTGGCGGAGTACCTGTTTGTTGCCGTTCTCGTTGATGCGGTAGCGGTCGGGAATGTGCTCGGCGAACTCCATGACTTTGCGGTCCAGGAAGGGCACGCGCAGCTCCAGCGAGTGCGCCATGCACATCTTGTCGGCCTTGAGCAGAATGTCGCCCGGGAGCCACATGTTCATGTCCAGGTACTGTTTCTTGACCAGCTCGGGCTGACCCTTCACGCGCGCATAGATGGGAGCGGCAAGCTCAAAGGCGCCGTCGCCGGTGTTGTACTCGGGCTTGAGCACGCCGTCGACCTCGCGCTCCGGCCATACCAGAGCCTGTCCCAGGAACGACTTCTCGGGGATCTCGGCACCCTTGACCAGGAAGTTATGTCCCTTGAAGTACGGCATATGCAGCGCCAGGTTACCGAGCGCGCGACGGATGGGCAGCGGCACCATCTTTTTGTACTTGCGCACCGGGACCGTATCCTCGTAGTAGGCGTAGCCGCCAAAGAGTTCGTCGGCGCCTTCGCCCGAAAGCACGACGGTAACATCCTTGCGGGCCATCTCGGCCAAGAACCACAGCGGCACGGAAGACAGGTTGGACTGCGGCTCGTCCATGTGATACTGGATGTCCTCGAGCGCACCGAAGAACTCGTCGGCGGTAATCATCTTGCGAACGTTCTCGACGCCGAGCTTATCGGAAAGCTCCT
This sequence comes from uncultured Collinsella sp., assembly GCA_900551605.1. GTDB lineage: Bacteria > Actinomycetota > Coriobacteriia > Coriobacteriales > Coriobacteriaceae > Collinsella. The sequence goes on from URWS01000341.1 coordinate 2,003, forward strand.
TGGCGTAGTTGGTCTCGTTGAAGTTCTTGTAGTCAAAGCCCACCGCTGTCTCTTATACACATCTCCGAGCCCACGAGACTAAGGCGAATCTCG
>URWS01000342.1 GCA_900551605.1 uncultured Collinsella sp.
GGCGGGGCGAGCTGCATTCTGTGAGCGCCGACCAGACATTGCGGCGGGCAAGCTCCTGCCGAATCTTCTTTCGCACGAAGGGACCGGCTCCGTCAATCGTGACGAGTTCGGTAATGCCGTCTTCGCGGCGCGCGAGCACCTGCTCGACGCGATAGGTGTCGTCAAGGCTCATGGCATGCATGAGCTGGTTGTCGTTCAAGCCGTCCTCCCTTCATGGTAGCTGGGCAAATGCCCCAAGAATGATATGACAACGATTGCTCTGTTTGTTCAGTTGGCAACTGAATCGCGTATGGAGAGGATAGCGTTACGGGACTCGCACGGACGTGGGCGTTTATTTGAGTGGGTTGGTTCCCAAAAGCGTTTTTTCGCCCAAGCGGTAGAGCTCGTCATCGGTGCAAGCGCGACTCATGCCGCGTTCGATGCACCAGATGACGATGGCGTCGCGGCGATCCTTGCACCAAAGTTCAGCGACGCTGTCGAGTCTCAGAAGGCGCTGCGTCTCTCGAAGTGTGCAGCCGATGCCGAGTGCCAACATGATGGCGTGGTCGCGGTCGGGGCGGCTTTTGCCGGCAAAGATGTCGTACACAACGGTCGGGTTAAGGCCTGAGTTGCGTGCGACGTCCGAGCGCTTGATGCGGCGCTCGTCGATGAGGCAGCGCAAGTACGAGGGAAGCGTTTGGTCGACGATTTCGCCTTCGTCAAGATAGGCGTCGATGCTCGAACTGGCCAACAGCCGCTTGAGCAGGTCTTCCGTCAAGTGTTCGCGTTTGTTCTGAGTTGCCAAGGGAGCTCCAATCATCGTCTCGACTTTAGAGTATATCGATAGGGCGGTCGCGGGGCGCATGGGGTGAGTGGACGCCGCGGCTTGGAGGATGCCTATTTACCGCAGCGAATTCCGAAGCAAATGAAAATACTTTACTTAGTTAAAGAAAAGCGTTTTATCAGACGCGTGCGGGGAGTACAATCTCGTGCATGCGAATCGACGTGCCATGGGCTTTGGCGTTGCCCGCGTGTCCCGTCCGGCTCTACGCTCCGGGCGTGCGACGTTGCGACGCGGTCGGCCTCGGTCCTTGCGTGCGAGTTCGCGAGTATGCAACTGTGTATGTAAGGAGCGACACATGACTGTCGAGAAGAAGGATATCGATTGGGGTAGCCTCGGCTTTGGCTACATGAAGACCGACTACAGCTACGAGGCCCATTGGAAGGACGGCGAGTGGGACGAGGGCGGCCTGACCACCGACCACACCCTGCACGTCTCCGAGTGCGGCGGCATCTTCCATTACTGCCAGGAGGTCTTTGAGGGCCTGAAGGCCTACACCGCCGAGGACGGCAGCATCGTCTGCTTCCGTCCCGACATGAACGCCGAGCGTATGTACAACTCCGCCCAGCGCCTCGAGATGCCCCCGTTCCCCAAGGACAAGTTTGTCGAGGCCGTCAAGCAGGTCGTTTCTGCCAACGCTGCGTGGGTTCCGCCCTTCGGTTCCGGCGCGACCCTGTACGTGCGTCCGTTTATGATCGGCTCCGGTGACGTGATCGGCGTGGCTCCCGCTCCTGAGTACACGTTCCGCATTCTCGTGACCCCGGTCGGTCCGTACTTTAAGGGTGGCCTTAAGCCCGTTAAGCTGCGCGTTTCCGAGTATGACCGTGCAGCACCGCACGGCACCGGCAACATCAAGGCCGGCCTCAACTACGCCATGTCCCTTAAGCCCACGATGGAGGCCCATCGCGAGGGCTATGCCGAGAACCTGTATCTCGACTCCGAGTCCCGTACCTATGTCGAGGAGACCGGCGGCGCGAACGTTCTGTTCGTGAAGGAGGACGGCACGCTCGTCGTTCCGCAGTCGCACACCGACTCCATCCTGCCCTCCATCACCCGCCGTTCGCTCGTTCAGGTCGCTGAGGACCTGGGCATGACCGTTGACCAGCGTCCCGTCGAGTGGGCCGAGGTCAAGGCCGGCACCTTTGTGGAGTGCGGCCTGTGTGGCACCGCTGCCGTCATCTCTCCGGTCGGCGAGATCGACAACAAGGTCTATGGTGCCGATGAGACCTGTCTCTTATACACATCTGACGCTGCCGACGATCGCATAAGTG
>URWS01000343.1 GCA_900551605.1 uncultured Collinsella sp.
GCAGTATCTGCTGCGGCAGACTCCGGCTTCTTCTGAGACTTGCGCTTAGAATCGCCTTGGGAATTGCGCTCGCGCTTCGGCATAGGCGCCTGCTTCTGCGGACGATTGGACTTGCTCTCCTTCGCCGGCTGGCGCTTAGGCTGCCCCGAAGAAACCTCGACCTTCGCATCCTCGTCCTGCGGCGTGGTCTTCTCGGCTGCAGTCTCGGCATGGGAACTGCGGCCCCCACGATGGCGACGGCGGCGAGGCTTGCTCGACGTGCCCCGCTCCGCCTGCCCATCAGTAGGCTGCTGGCCCTTGGCCTCGGCATCAACCTCAAGCTGCGGCTCAGCAGGCTTCTGTTCGCGAGCTGCCGGCTCAACGGCCTTCTCGGCCTTCTCGCCCTGAGTGGTCGAAGCCGGCTCGCTCTTCTCCTGACGCCTTACGGGATACGCGCGCCCCGCAAAACCACGTCCGGGACGGCATGAACCCGGAGCCTTCTTGGCAGACTCCTCAACATCGTCTGCAACCTCAGAAGACTCTTCAACCTCACGCGCGGCATCCTGCTGTGCAGCCTTAAAGTGAGCACCGCGACGGCGCTTGGGCTCTTGGGCCTCCACGGGCTTTTGCTCCTTCGTGGGCTTCTGCGACTCGGCAGCAGCCTCGGTCTCAACAGTCTCGGCATCCGTCTCACCCTTTTGAGCAACGGCGCGACGGAAGCGCTCCTGCTGGGCGCGGCGCTGCGCATCGCGCTTGCCACCCCCGCCAAAACCGCCGCGTCCTGCCTTGGCCGTAAAGGCACGCACGACGTTCTCATCGAGCAACTCATCGGTATCGACATGCTCACGCGGAGCAGTTTCTTCCACAGCAGGCACGTCAGCGGAATCCTCGACGACAAAATCCTCGACGGACTCGGCAGGCTGCTCCTGGGCATCGCGGATCTCGGCATTGATGGTATAGAACGCCGGGCGCCCGTTAATGCCGCTACCCTCGATCTTGGTCACGATATTTGCCGCGATAAGTTCATCGCGCATCGCCTTGGTGTCACATTCCTTATCGACGGAGCGGAAAATTTGCGCCAGCGCACTCGACTTAATCTTGAGCGCCTTGCGGCAGAGCAGGTCGTAGGCAACCAGCTTGGCACGCTCGGCAGAAAGCGACGTCTGGCTGCTCAGACGTTCAGCCAGGGCATCGACATTATTTTGGTTATCGGAATATACCGTCTTGGCCACGGGGCCCCTTTCATATGTACACATATACGTTTATATGGTACAACGCGCGCCCTTATCCACGCAAAACATCTGCGAGAACACTCGGGCGTCGCCCGCTTTTGCATGAAAAAAGACCGAGTCCGCGTCGTTGCGGACCCGGTCTTTCCGAGTCATATGGATGGAACGGCTAGCCCATCAAGCTGACTAGGCCTTGGCAGCCTCGGCGTCGACAGGAGCCTCGGCGGCAGCGGCGCGGCCGTACTCGGCCTTGCCCATCTCGGACCACTCGGGCTCCTCGTCGGGCATGGAGCCAGCCTCCTTGCCGAAGAACTCCTTGAGGCAGTTGACGGCGACGATGAGACCCAGGACCATCAGCAGGACGGCGAAGACGAGCTGCAGGCCCTTGGTGGCGGCGACGGAGACGGCGGCCGTGGTGGCAGTAGCCGGGATGGTACCGAAGAAACCGTAGGCCTGGACGGCGGTCATGCAGCCCATGGCGCTCTGGACCAGCGAGGTGAAGGTGCAGCAGAGCAGGAAGGCGACGGGCACGTAGAGCATCCAGCCCTTGCGGCCGGTGCACTTGCAGAACACGGCGAGGGTGATCATGGTCATGCCGCCGAGCAGCTGGTTGGAAGCACCAAAGAGCGGCCAGATGTTGGCATAGCCACCAAAAGCGAGGGCGAGACCGGGAAGCAGGGTAACGACCGTGGCGAACCAGGGGTTGCCGAGGACCTTCATGTAGCCGGCCTTGGACTCGATGGCCAGGGCATCGTTGGTCTGGGCAAAGAACTCGGAGAACGAGGTGCGGGCGATGCGGGCGACGGCGTCGAGCGAGGTCAGAGCCAGAGCGGAAACGTTCATGGTCATAAAGACGGTAGCGAGCGTGCCGTCAACACC
>URWS01000344.1 GCA_900551605.1 uncultured Collinsella sp.
GCTACACTATCCTTTGACCATTAAAGGGGTACGAGATACCCACATGGAATTACATTGCTGCCAAAGAGCAGCCCTTCCTGTGGGTGTCTGGTCCGCTTTGAGCGGTCGGGCATCTATTTTTTTGACTGTGTCAGCAGTCAAGACATGTGAGGAAGGAGATCGATGGGCACGACTTCCCCCAAGGCGGTCATCATGGACGAGACCGCCGTCAACCGAGCGATGACCCGCATCGCGCACGAGATTCTCGAGCGCAACGAGGGCTGTGAAGACCTCGCTCTGGTCGGCATCGTCACGCGCGGCGACCTTCTGGCAAAGAAGCTCGCCGAGGAGATCAAGGAGATCGAGGGCGTCGACGTTCCGCTCGGCAGCCTGGACATCAGCTTCTACCGCGATGACTATGCGACCAATTTCGCTCCCGCGATCCACGCTACCAACATTCCCTTCAGCGTCGACGGCAAGCGCGTCGTGCTGGTGGACGACATCCTGTATACGGGCCGTACCATCCGCGCCGCTCTCGACGCCGTTATGGACCTGGGCCGTCCGAGCCGCATTGAGCTGGCAGTCCTCGTTGACCGCGGCCACCGCGAGCTCCCCATCTCGCCGGACTTTGTCGGCAAGAACGTTCCCTCGTCGCATGAGGAGAACGTGCACCTATATATGAAGGAAGTCGACGGCCACACCGCCGTCGAGATTAACGACGTCGCGCCGGGTTCCCACGTGGGCTCCGCGCCGCTGGGAGGTGAGTAGTACCGTGGCGTTCAACCATAAGCACCTGATCGACATTACCGAGTACTCCGAAGAGGACATCAAGCTCATCCTCGAGACCGCCAAGGCGTTCTCCGAGGTCAACGAGCGTGCGATCAAGAAGGTCCCCACGCTCAAGGGCAAGACTATCGTCAACATGTTCAACGAGCCCTCGACGCGCACCCGCAGCTCCTTCGAGCTCGCCGAGAAGCGTCTTTCGGCCGACAGCCTCAACTTTGGCGGCTCCTCGACCTCCACGGTCAAGGGCGAGAGCCTCGTCGACACCGTCGAGACCCTCAACGCCTACAAGATTGACTGCATCGTCGTGCGCGACAAGAACGCCGGCGCTCCCTACATCGTCACGCAGAATTCGCCCGCGAGTGTTATCTGCGCCGGTGACGGCAAGCACAACCATCCCACGCAGGCCCTGCTCGACCTGTACACCATCTGGGAGCACAAGGGTGACTTCCACGGTCTGAAGGTCGCCGTCGTCGGCGATATCGCGCACTCCCGCGTCTGCGGCTCGCTGATCCCCGCCCTTAAGATCATGGGCTGCGAGACCTACGCCGTCGCCCCCGGCACGCTGCTGCCGCCGGCGCCCGAGGTCCTGGGCTGCGACCACGTGACGAGCGACCTCGATTCCGTCCTGCCCGAGCTGGACGTCGTCTACATGCTGCGCGTGCAGCAGGAGCGCCTCGAGGGTGCCCCGTTCCCGACCATTCGTGAGTACCACAAGCTCTTCGGTCTGACCAAGGACCGCGAGAAGCTCATGAAGCCCGATGCGATCATCTGCCACCCGGGCCCCATCAACCGCGGCGTCGAGTTCGACTCCTATATGGCCGACCACCCGCAACGCTCCGTCATCCTGGAGCAGGTCTACGCCGGTATCTGCGTGCGTATGGCTATCCTGTATCTGCTGCTTGGAGGTGCCGATAATGGCCTTGCTTCTTAAGAATGCCCACGTCGTCGACCCGTCCGTCGAGCTTGACGGTGTCGTTGACGTCCTGATTGACGGCGACAAGATCGCCGAGGTCGGCGAGAATCTCTCCGTCGAGGGAGCCGAGGTCCGCGACCTTTCCGGCAAGTACCTCGTCCCCGGCCTGGTGGATATGCACGTTCACCTTCGCGAGCCCGGCTACGAGGTCAAAGAGGACATCGAGAGCGGCACCCGCGCTGCTGCCAAGGGCGGCTTTACCGGCGTGTGCGCCATGCCCAACACCGATCCCGTAACCGATAACGGCACCGTCGTGGAGTTCGTCAAGTCCCGCGCTGCCGAGGTCGGCCACTGCCGCGTCTATCCGTCGGGCGCCTGTCTCTTATACACATCTGACGCTGCAGACGA
>URWS01000345.1 GCA_900551605.1 uncultured Collinsella sp.
GCTCGAGGGCGATCAGAAGGATTTGGCGGCGACGTTTGCCACGCTCGACACCATCGGTGAGTACAACACGGCCTTTATGCAGCTCGAGAGTGGTGCGGTCGATGCCGTGGCGTGCGACCTTTCGATTGCTCAGTATCAGCTTGCCGCAAAGCCCGATGCCTATACGCAGCTTGATAAGCCGCTGTCCAGCGAGCACTATGCCGTCGGCTTTAAGAAGGGCGACACCAAGTCGGCCGACGCCGTGACCGAGTCGCTCAAGGCGCTCTACGAGGACGGCACGGTCGAGGACCTGTGCGACAAGTACGCGAGCTACGGTCTATCCTTCGATAACTGGGCCCTGAAATAGCCACAGCACCCAACCTTGCGGCTCCAACCCTCCTCGCGTACCAAAGTACGCTTCGTCGGGCTTGTCGCTCGCAATCTTGGGCACTGTGCCTATTTCAAATAAGATTTGCTGTTCTGTTGTCGCGAAAGAGAGCATAGGTTGTCTATTCAGGTCATGATGCAGATGCTTGGCCAGGGATTCTTGGTCAGTTTGCAGTTGTTTGTGCTGACGCTGCTCGGGTCGATTCCGCTGGGAATCCCCGTGGCGTTCATGCGCATGAGCAAAATTGCGCCGCTTCGCTGGATTGCGCGCATCTATATTTCGGTTATGCGCGGCACGCCGCTCATGCTGCAGATGTTTGCCATCTACTTTGCCCCGTATTACGTGTTCGGCATTTCGCTCACGCCCGATTCCAAGTGGACGGCGTGCGTTGTGGCGTTCATCATCAACTATGCCGGCTATTTTGCCGAGATCTATCGTTCGGGCCTGCAGTCCATTCCGCGCGGTCAATACGAGGCTGCCGAGGTGCTGGGCTACTCGCGCATACAGACGTTTCTGTATATCGTGATGCCGCAGGTCGCCAAGCGTATTCTGCCGGCGATGGGCAACGAGATCATCACGCTGGTCAAGGACACGTCGCTGGCGTTTGCCATTGGCGTGGGTGAGATGTTCTCGACGGCCAAGGCGCTGGTCGCCTCGCAGGTGAGTATGGTGCCGTTTGCGATCGCGGCGCTGATCTACTGGATCTTTAACTTTGTGGTCGAGATGCTGCTGGGCGCCGCCGAAAAGAAGCTGGACTATTATCATGACTAACTCAGTGATGAAAATCGAAAGCGCACGTAAGGCGTTTGGCGGCAATGAGGTGCTCAAGGATATCTCGCTTGAGGTGAAGCGTGGCGAGGTTGTGGCGATTATCGGACCTTCGGGTGGCGGTAAGTCCACGCTGCTGCGCTGCGCCACGCTGCTCGAGACACTCGACGGAGGCTCACTCTCGTTTGGCGACCTTGCCGTTGCGACGGATGCGGGTTCGGGCGCGGTCTATGCGAAGGGCGATGTGCCCAAGCAAACGCGCTCGCGATTCGGCCTGGTGTTCCAAAATTACAACCTGTTCCCGCACTATACCGTGATGAAAAACATCACCGATGCTCCGATTCGCGTGCTCAAGCGTCCGCGCGAGCAGGCGGAAGCCCGCGCTCACGAGCTGATTGCGCAAATGGGGCTGACGGGCAACGAGAACAAGGTGCCGTGTGAGCTTTCGGGCGGTCAGCAGCAGCGCGTGAGTATTGCCCGCGCCTTGGCGCTCGACCCGGAGATCCTGTTCTTTGACGAGCCGACCTCGGCACTCGATCCCGAGCTGACGGCCGAGGTGCTGCGTGTCATTAAGGACCTTGCCGCGCAGAATATGACGATGGTGATTGTGACCCACGCAATGCAGTTTGCGCGCGATGTTGCCGACCGCGTGGTCTTTATGGATGGCGGTCGTATTGTCGAGGAGGGTCCTGCCGAGCAGGTCATCGACCATCCGCGCGAGCAGCGCACCCGTGAGTTCTTGAGCCGTATCGAGGGATAGGCTCAGGTATTTACTCAACTATTAATTGAGGCGAAGCCGCCGCAGGTCTTACGGTCTGTGGCGGCTTTTTGTTTGCATCGACGGGGTTCAATAATCGCCTCACAAGCTTGTCTCTTCCTCTCGCCGCCTGTATTCATACGTGCGCCGAAAGGTATGCATGGACAGCCGCCCGTGAGGGTAGGGTGG
>URWS01000346.1 GCA_900551605.1 uncultured Collinsella sp.
GTTCTCGAGCATGGTCTCGATCATGTCAATCGAATCGTAGACCTCCTGGATGCGGACGGCGGTGCGGCCGAAGGCATCGCAGGTGTCGGCCGTGGCGGCGTGCATCTTTTGGACGTCCGGATCGGCGTAGCCGTCGAAGGGATGGTCAAAGCGCACGTCGCGGGCATAGCCCGAGCCACGCATGAGCGGGCCGACCGGCGAGAAGTCGCGTGCGATCTTGCGGTCCAGAATGCCGATGCCACTCGTACGCTCAATAAAGTTGGGCGTGGAGAGCAAGACGTCGACGAGCTCGGTGACCTCGGAACGCAGCTGGTGGATGGTCGTGAGCGTGGAGAGCTTCTGCTCGGCCAAAATGTCGCGACGCACGCCGCCAATCACGTTGAGGCCGTAGGTCTTGCGGTGACCGGAGAGCTTCTCGGCCAGGTCCATGGACTTCTCGCGGACGCGGAAGAACTGTTGGAAGCCGGAGTCGAAGCCCGTGTAGTGCGACGCCAGGCCAATGTTGAGCAGATGCGAGTGCAGGCGCTCGACCTCGAGCATGATGGCGCGGATGTACTGGGCGCGCGGCGGGACATGAATGCCCTGGGCGCGCTCGACGGCCTCGGCATAGGCCACCGAGTGGGCGCAGCCGCAGATGCCGCAGATGCGGTCGGCGAGGAACGTCACGGCGTCATAGTTCAGACGCGTCTCGGCGACCTTCTCCATGCCGCGGTGCACGTAGAACAGACGGTAGTCGGCGTCGACGATCGTCTCGCCCTCGACGAACAGGCGGAAGTGGCCGGGCTCGTCGGAGGTAATGTGCAGCGGGCCCATGGGGACGAGCGTGGTCTCCTTGCCCTTGGTGTCGGCCAAGAACTCGTAGTTTTCCATGTCGCTCGCGGGAGCGGGACGGAAGCGGTAGTCCATGGAGTCCTTGCGCAGCGGGTACAGACCGCTGGGCCAATCGTCGGGCAGTACCAGGCGACGACGATCGGGCAGGCCCTCGGGGATCAGGCCGAACATATCGCGCAGCTCGCGCTCGCCCCACACGCAGGCGGGGACGAACGGCGTCACGGACGGGAACGTCATCTTGGCGGGATCGACCTCGGCACGGACGGTCACCCAGCCGGGATCCTCCCCCTCCATGGAGATGACGTAGTACACGGCGTAACGGCCGCACAGGCTGCGCTCATCGTTGCCGATGATCACAGGAATCCAGCCGTAGCGCTCGTAATACAGGTAGTGGACGGCCTCGGGCAGCTTGTCCTGCTTGACGGTAATCGTCAGCTGGTCCTCGCACTGCCACTCGACCTTCTCGATGCAGTCCGGAACGGCGCGGCGCAGGGCCTCGACATGGCTCTCGCAGCGACGGGCATACACCTTGTTCTCAATTTCAATCATTCGTTACTCCACCTCGCTCTGAGCGGTCTCGGTACCGAACACAGCGCGGTACATCGGCGTCGCGTGAAGTTCCTCGGTGCTCTGCTCGAGCACAATGCCGGTCGCAGTCTCCACACCGTGCACGAGAGGCAGCGGGGTGGCGATGCCAAACCACAAGATCATGACAGCCAGGATGATTTCGGGGATAAGCATGAGCGCCGGGGCCTCATGCTTGCCCATGCCCTGGGGCGCATGGCCGAATACCGACTTGAGTGCGATGCGGGTGAGCGCGGAGATGGCCACGGTAAGACCGAGGGCGACCACGACGACCAGCCACATGGGACCGGCGGTAACACCGGCGACAAAAGTCAGGAACTCGGAGATAAACATGCCAAAGGGCGGGAAGGCACCAAGACCGAGCAGCGCCAGGATGGCGAGCGCGGCGGTTGCGGGGGCAACCTCGACGACGCCCTGGATCTTGGCCAGGCTACGCGTGCCAAAGGCGTGCTGGATGTTGCCGGACACGCAGAAGGCAAGCGTCTTGGTAAAGCCGTGGAACACGCAGTGCAGCAGGGCCGCGGCGATACCCAGCGGGCCACCGATACCCAGGCACAGGGCGATAACGCCCACGTTCTCCACAGACGAGTACGCAAAGCGGCGCTTGAGGTCGTCCTGGCGAAACATCGAAAGCGCCGCTTTGCGTACTCGTCTGTGGAG
>URWS01000347.1 GCA_900551605.1 uncultured Collinsella sp.
GTCTCGTGGGCTCGGAGATGTGTATAAGAGACAGCTCAACAACGGCGCGCACGAGAACCATTCCATCGGACAGACCATGGCCATCGCGCCCAAAAAGAGCCTGTTCGACGACATTTCTATTCCCCAGATCATCGCCGGCGCCGCAGCTGCCGCCACGAGCGTCGCGCTTGCCTCCAAGATTGGTATCGCTGGTTCAGTAATTGGTGCCGCCGTGAGCTCGGTCATCACCGTTGTGTCCTCGCAGGTCTACCGCCGCTTTATCTCTGCCAGCGCCGAAGCCCTCAAAGGTACGCACGCCGCCGTCGACTACCCCGCCGGCGCCTATGAGCCCGTTGAGCTTAATGCCGAGGAGCACCTGGGCGGCGCCGCGACTACACAGGAGATGCGCCAGGTCGCGGGACGCGCGACCACGGCGCGCGTCGCCCCCAACAGCCTACGCGCCAAGGCGGCGGAAGAGCGCAGCCAGACGCAAAAGAAGGTCATCATCTTCTCGATCGCCATCGCCATCGTCGCGGTTATCGCCTGCGCCGGCGCCATCCTTATAACCACCGCCGGTGAGGGTCTGGGCGAGCGCCCCGAGCCAATCCTTTCGTCGCGTACGACCGAGAGCGATACAAATGACAACACCCAGTCTCAAAATCAGCAGACGCAGACGGATGACACGCAAGACGGTTCCACCTCTGCCAATTCGTCCTCGAACACCCAAGACCAATCGCAGGGCACCGATTCCTCTACGGCCAACAGTGGCACGCCATCCGGCACGACCGACTCAAGCCAAACGACTGACGGTTCGCATCCGAGCACGGGCGGCCAGACGAGCGACACCACGTCGGGAACGGGCACAGCAGACAGCAGCAACAGCAATTCGAGCGACACCACATCGGGCACGACATCTAACAGCTCAAGCCAAGGCACGGCATCGGGCAACTAGGCGCTGCATCCCCAGATAGGCAACCTGTACAACGGGCGCGAATCGACAGCGGTTCGCGCCCGTTTGCCTTGGGCGCCGCCATGGCGAACGCTCTGCGATGGTAAGATGCTTTACATGTGTAAAGAGGAGATTTGCCATGAGCAAGACAATAGTTAGGCCCACGCTTTCGCCGGGCAACCACATCTATCTGTATCGCCTGCTGCGCGATGCGATTGGATGCGGCAAGCAAACATTTATGACACAGGTCGAAGAGGCGCTCGCTGCAGGCGACATGACTGCTTATGACCTGGGCTTTGAGTCCACGCGCGAGCTGCTCGAGGAGCTTAACGACTGCATTAAGCTGACCGTCTTTAAAGGCGGCCGCCTGTATGCCACGGTCATCGCCAACGAGGCCTGGGATGCCGCACTTGCCAAGGGCGAGGACAAGCCCAAGGCTACCAAGGGCGCCAAGCAGTCCTACAAAAAGAAAAAGCGCGGTGAGAAGAACCTCAAGGCCGTGCGCCCCAAGCACGTTAAGCGCCCCGAGCCCGAAGCCATAGTTGAAGCCGTGCCGGAACTCGAGCCCGAGACAGAGATCGAAGTCGCTATTGGGGCAACAGCAGAAACCGAAATCGCCGCCACGACCGATCCCGAAGTCATATCAGAGCAGGAAACCACTGCGGAGCTCAACGAGACTCCCAAGTCGACAACCGAAGAAGCCGCTAACCAATCCGAGACGCCTGCGTTCCAAAACAGCGATGTCTTTGGCGACGAGACCGAGAACGATCAGCCCGACGAGCCCGACGATCAGGACGCCACCGAATCGACACCGGAGCCCGAGACGCCGCAGCCTGCCATCTCGCTTACGGTCGTCTATGACCCCGAGAACGCCAACGCCGGCATCACCACCATGGCATCCACGCCGGTCGAAACAAAGCCATCTGTCGAGGCAGGGGACGCCCCGCAAGCCGATGCCAAAACCGAGACTGAAGACGCATCCGTCTCCGTGGAACCGACAGATTTCGCAGGTAAGCCGGAACCGGTGCCTGAGTCTGCACCCGTCATCGACTCCACATCCGCACCTGTCTATGACCAGATTCCTGTGCCTGCAACGGCTCCGGCCCCCGCTGCAGCACCGGCCCTGTCTCTTATACA
>URWS01000348.1 GCA_900551605.1 uncultured Collinsella sp.
CTTATGCGATCGTCGGCAGCGTCAGATGTGTATAAGAGACAGCAATGAGATAGGGGTAGCCAAGAGTGCCGTACAGCCCGTTGAACTTCCGGCTATAGGCGACGGGAACGACCGGGACGCCGCTCGAGATCGCCCCTATGGTCGAGTGCATGCGCGCCCCGGAGAAGAAGTCCAGGGAGGAGATGTAGGACTTCGCCTCACTCGCCGATTCGAAAGGCTCCGGAAGAATGACTCCGGGGTGACGGGAGCGAAGGTCCACGCAGGCGGAGTAGTCGTCATCCACGCCGCCCTCTCCACCGTCTGAGGCGACGACATGGGGCACGAGGTGGACGGCGATTCCTTCATCGTCACTCAGCCTCCGCACGAGCTCGTCGACGAAGTCGCGATAGGAAAAGGAGAGGCCGAAATAATTCTTGTGGTCGTATCCGCCGGAATACAGGAGACCGGAGACGTTGAGGCCGACGTTGAGCTTGCCGTTGCTCTGGTCGCGTTTCTCGAAAGGCAGGGCGAATGCGACGTCAATCACCTGCTGGAGCGGGACGTCGATGCCGAGCTCGCGGCAGCACGCAAGCGACTTGTCGTCGCGAACGAAGAGCGCGGCAAGCTTGCCAAGCTCCCTCTTGGCAACGGCGCGTCCCAACCTTGTGTTGAATGGGCCTATTGTCTGGGGTGTAAACACGATGGGGGCACCATGCGCTTTGGCGTGCTCTATGGCCAGAGACTCGGCGATAAGCCGCGTGATGCCGTAGTTGTCTGTATAGCCATCCCCTCCGCAAAGGTCGACGACGAGGTCGCAGCCGTCAAAGGCATCGCTCTTCCGGATGAGCGAGGGGTTTTTGATGGTCGCCTTTAGGCGCGGGTAGGTGCGGTACTCGTACGGATTGGACGTCACGCTCACAAGCGAGGTATACGAAGCGAGATCCACGGGGTATCTGGGCTCGGGCAAGATCACCCTATAGCAGGGTTGCACATCGTACTCGGCGAAAACCGAGTCCATAAGACGGATGTTCGAGACAGCGAGCGCCGAACATCCCAGGTTGTAGTCTCTTACGAGATGGGAAACCAATCCCACGGTCATTTTACGCATCACTAGCAGTGCTCCTCTCTGCGAACGGGGCAAGGCCCCGCTCATTTCTAGAAATAATGACGTATGCAATCAACAGGGCGATAAGCTCGAAGTGGAGCCTCGCCAAATCGGTCTCCTGCACCCCGAACTGCGCGATGTAGTAGAGCGCGAAGACGATGAAGGCTATGCCACCGAACGTGAACTGGCCTTCCCCCTCAATGCGGCACCCACGATGCCGCCATGCGTAGCGAAGGTTGCCACAATAGAAAACAATGAGCGCGATAAGACCGATGACGCCACATTGCAGGTAGATGTACAGGTAGTTGACCTCGACGGAGGTCTTCGTCGTCCACTGGTTGAGAACATGGCTGAACTCCGCCTTTACGCCGAGGCCGGCAAGCCAGTTATCGCCCACGTAATCAATGACCCACGCATACAGATCAAAGCGGTTCCCGAACCCCACCACGCTCGAGTTCTGAGACTGAGCGGTACCGGCCAACATCGAAAGGACGGCGGAAGCGAAATCACTGAAAGCCTTCGAGAAGAGGCTGAGGTCGAAGCCCAGTGCGTCGCTGCCCAACACGAGGACACATAACCCCAGGCATAATTCCGCGATTACGGAGAGCACCTTGCCCGCGCCGGAGCGCAGGATCAAAATTGAATTGGCGGCAACAAAAACGCAGATACCGAGACGGGATACGGATAGGATCATGCTCACAACGAGCGGTACATATGCCAACATGAGCGCCCTCTTGCCCGCCTTGCTCACCCTGGTTGTGAGGCGGTAGGCGACCAAGACCGAAGCTATCGCCTCGAACAGGCCGAGGTTGATCGGCGAACCGAACGTGCCGGTGCACCGCAGCACCCCATAGCGCAGCCCAGTACTGCCGTCCGCGGGATTCATCAAAGCCCCTTGCAAGAAATACTGCCCCGTCAGCGACTCGGCAATCCCAAGCATGCCAAGAAGTACCCTGTCTCTTATACACATCTCCGAGCC
>URWS01000349.1 GCA_900551605.1 uncultured Collinsella sp.
AGCTCCGATCTGGGCGACACGGCCCTGTGCTACCAGCTCACCCAGGCCTGCGACCTGATCATCGAGGACGTCAAGAAACTCGGCGAGATTTGCAAGCGTCGTGCCTTCGAGGAGCGCAACACGCTCTGCGCCGGACGTACTCATGGCATCCATGCCGAGCCGATGACCTTCGGCATGAAGTTTGGCTCTTGGGCCTGGGAGCTCAAGCGCGATCTGGACCGTCTTGAGGATGCCCGCAAGAATGTTGCCTTCGGTGCCATCTCGGGCGCTGTCGGCACGTACAGCTCCATCGAGCCGTTTGTCGAGGAATATGTCTGCGAGCACCTGGGCCTGGTTCACGACCCGCTGTCCACGCAGGTTATCAGCCGCGATCATCACGCTTACCTCGCCGGCGTTCTTGCCACCACCGCGGCCACCTGTGAGCGCATCGCGACCGAGGTCCGCAATCTGCAGAAGACTGATACGCTCGAGGCCGAGGAGCCGTTCCGTAAGGGCCAAAAGGGCAGCTCCGCCATGCCGCACAAGCGCAACCCCATCACCATGGAGAAGGTCTGCGGCCTGTCGCGCGTCGTGAAGTCCAACGCCCAGGTCGCCTTCGATAACGTCGCCCTGTGGCACGAGCGTGACATTTCGCACTCCTCTGCCGAGCGCGTCGCCCAGGCCGATAGCTTCATTGCCCTCGACCACATGTTCCAGTGCCTCATCCGCGTTATCGACGGCCTGCAGCTGTACCCTGCCCGCATGATGGCCAACCTCAATAAGACCCGCGGCCTCATCTTCTCCTCCAAGGTCTTGCTGGCCCTCGTCGACACGGGCATCACCCGCGAGGACGCGTACGCCATTGTGCAGGAGAACGCCATGGCAACTTGGCACGAGGTACAGGATTGTGTCTCCGGCCCCACCTTTAAGGAACGTCTCGAGGCCGATCCGCGCTGCACCGTCAGCCAGGAGAAGCTCGACGAGATTTTTGATCCGTGGGACTTCCTCACCCGTATCGACACAGTCTTTGATCGTCTGGAGCAGCTGAGCTTCGAGTAGGTTCGGGCATAACGTTAGCTTTTTAGGGCGCTTTGCTGGTAATGTGTGTTGCCGGCAAAGCGCCTCGTTGCATTTAGGGAAAGACGGGGATAATAGTCGTCTCGAATAACATTCTGAGAGGGGATCGCATGATTTCGTTTGATTACAAGCCTCAGGGCGTGTGTGCTCGCAATATTCACCTTGACCTTTCCGATGACGGCAACAAGGTGATGGGCGTTGAGTTTACCGGCGGCTGCGATGGTAACCTCAAGGCCATCTCCAGGCTGGTCGAGGGTGCTCCTGCCGATCGGGTAATCGAGGTTCTCGCCGGTAATACCTGCGGTATGAAAAAGACCTCCTGCGCCGACCAGCTTACGCGCGCTATCGAGGCCGCTCGCGCCGAGATCGCCTAATGGGTATCGCCGATCACATCAAGAACGGAATATCGCGTCGCGGCTTTGTACTCGGTGGGGCTGCCGCGGGCGCTGCCACGGTGCTTGCCGGATGCTCGAAAAAAACGGGCACCAGCGATGATGCCGCCGGCGAGCCGCAGGTTATCAAGGACGATTCCAAAATCATCTCGATTACGGATGAGTACGAGGCAGTCGACATCGATCTTGAGCCGGCGGCGTCGTGGACGCTGCCTCTGGGTACGCTGCTGTACTACTGCGACGGCGATTACGCCGCGGCGATGATGGCGCCCGCATCGGCACTGCACGCCAACACACTCGGTGTGCTTAACCTGGGCGATGGCTCGCTTACCACATTAATCGAGGATCCTATCGAGGGCACGGGATATGCATTCTACGATGTCCGTGCCGGCGACGGCGTATTCGCGTGGGTTGAGATGAACTTTGCCAATTCATCGTGGAAACTCTACGCTCAAAATCTATCGGGCGCTTCGCTCTCTGGCGATGTGGTTGAGCTCGATCGAGGTGGCAAGGACTATGATCCGCCCCTGTTTACGGCGTTTGGGTCATCGGTTATCTGGTATAAAATGCCTTCGGCAGGCGGCAATAAAACGAGTAGTGATTCGTTTTGCTA
>URWS01000350.1 GCA_900551605.1 uncultured Collinsella sp.
ACGAGATTCGCCTTAGTCTCGTGGGCTCGGAGATGTGTATAAGAGACAGGGTCCGATGCCCGCATGAACGGCTGCGCGCTGCCGGTCGCCATTGTGTGTGGCTCGGGCAATCAGGGAATTACCTGCGCATTGCCCGTCATGGAGTATGCCGAGTACCTGCGTTGCGACCACGAGCGCCTGGTGCGCGCCGTGATGCTGTCCGATCTTATCGCCGTGCATATTAAGAGCTATATTGGTGCGCTCTCGGCGTTTTGCGGTGCTATTTGCGCTGCGTGCGGCGCCGGCGCTGCGATTACCTGGCTGTGCGGTGGCACACGCGAACGGATTGGCGCGACGGTCTCGAATACGCTTGGCAACGTGGGCGGCATCGTGTGCGACGGCGCCAAGGCGAGCTGTGCCGCCAAGATCTCGGCTGCCGTCGATGCGGCGATTCTGGGCCACGATATGGCTATGCAGGGTCGCGGCTTCCGCGCCGGCGAGGGCCTGATCCAGGATACCGTTGAACAGACAATCGCTAGCATGGGCTACGTGGGCCGTGTGGGTATGAAGGACACCGACGTCGAGATCCTCAACATCATGATCGGCAAAACCCAGGTTTGCTAAGACAGTTCGTCGGCTACCTGGTGTTCGTAGAAGGCTTCTACTACGGCGTTGAAGTCGCGGGCGAAGTCTTCCATGGTTCCGCTCCAGGTGGCTCGGCCGGGTTTTCCCTGGCCAACATAGGCAGTTTGAATGCCGCAGGCGGGGCTGGGGAAGTCGCGCTTGGGATCGTTGCCTACCATAAGGACCTCGTGTGGCTCGAGCCCCATCACCTGAAGCTGCTCTAGATAGTAGGTGGCATCGGGCTTGCAACGGGTGGTGTTTCCCATGTGCGTGACGAGCTCAAAGGGGGCGTCGGCCAGGTCGCCCCAACCCATGCGGCATTCGATGGCCCCCTGGGGAAAGCTGGGGTTGGTAAAGAGCGCGCAACGCAGTCCTGCGTCCTGTACGGCCTGAAGCGCGGCGTGTGCGCCCGGCATGGCGTGGGCGTTGATGACATCGTCGTTCTTGTATGGAAGAACTTCGCGGTCGTAGTAGGTAAACGCCTCGTAGATGAGGGGATCGGAGAGGCAGATGCCGCATCGGCGCTCGACCTCGGTGCGGTAAAACTCCAGATTGGTGCGATTGTCCGTTCCGCTGCGTCGATTGGCGTTGAGGTCGACCAGGATGGTGCCGAGGCGTGCCATCGTGCCACCGCGGCTGCGGCGCCCGATATCCGCGAGCATCGACGAGACATCCTTAAAATAGCGAAGGATAAACGCGTTGAGGTTGATGCTAAGAAGTGTCTCGTCCATATCGAAAACGACTGCTTTGAGCACGCGGACACCTTTCTCGAAAAATCGTTCCAGAATCGTTGGCTCCGGATACTTTACCCCAAAGCCGTATGCCTAACTGCCTATCGTCAACTTATGGGGACGGTCGTCCACAAGATTGCGAAAAAGTCTCCATACGAGTAAAAAATCGCAGTTCACGCTTGAAATCGAAATGATTTCCCCGTAACCTATACGAACGTGATTGCATAAGCGTCACATTAGTATCTGTCGGCTCCCGAGTGTTCCTAAACGTTGTGTGCTTGTCGCACCCTTCTGTAGGTCCTAGCAATCGGGGCCCCGTAGTTCGAAAGGGGTCCACCTTTGAGTGAGATTCAGAACTCGTCCATTTTCTCTCTTGACGATGTCAATGAGGAGGAGATGAACAACCTCATCGACGGTACGATTACCGACTTTGATGAGGGCGATCTCGTTAACGGCACTGTCGTTAAGATCGAGCATGACGAGGTGCTCGTTGACATCGGATTCAAGTCCGAGGGCGTTATCCCGGTCCGCGAGCTGTCCATCCGCAAGGACGCTAACCCTGCAGACATCGTTGCACTCGGTGATCCCATCGAGGCTCTGGTTCTCCAGAAGGAGGACAAGGACGGTCGTCTGGTCCTGTCCAAGAAGCGTGCCGAGTACGAGCGTGCTTGGAACCTGTCTCTTATACACATCTGACGCTGCCGACGATCGCATAAGTGTAG
>URWS01000351.1 GCA_900551605.1 uncultured Collinsella sp.
CGAACCCATTCTGGGTGCCGACGCTGCGAGAGCTCAACGGGCAAGACAAGCCCGTCAGCGATTACGTGCTGTCAAGTCCGGGCGCGGGCGATTTCCTGGACGCATACGAGCGGGCCATCCTCGTGGCGTTGGAAGGCTACGCTCACGAGGACAAGCATTTCGTGACCATCGCCATCGGATGCACGGGCGGGCAGCATCGTTCCGTCGTCATGAGCGAGGAACTTGCAAGGCGGCTGCGCGCGCACGGCATATCCGTCACCGTATCGGCCCGCGAGCTGCACCGGGCGCGCGCATAGCGAGACCGTGCAGCCACTATGCAAACATTTCGTTTCCATAATCCGGCAGCATCGCGTATTCTTGTCCAAGTGATTAGGTATCACAGTAAGCCGGTGGCAGTGCAGGGAGCAGAACCCAGCAGGCCGGGGAAACATTGAGAAGAAACAGGACATAGGAGGTTGGCTCTTGGCTCTTCTGGATGATGTCAAAAGCGAGCTGGCCGCAATCGATAACGAATTGCCTGCGGCGAAAAAGGCGCAGGCGACCGCTATGATTCGTTTCGGCGGCGGGCTGCGGCTGGTACAGCGCCAGATCATCGTTCAAGCGCAGTTTGACTCGCTCAAGGCCGCCCAGTGGCTTCAGGACACCATCAGGGATCTGTATGGGCATGAGGCGGTCATGACCCAGGTTTCTCGCTCGACGCCCAACGGCGCCACGGTGCAGCGATACATGATCCACGTGGAGCGCGGCGGTGCAGCGTTGGCATTGCAGACCGGCCTCCTCGATCGGCGCAAGCGTCTGGTGCGTGGACTTCCCGCGGATATCATCAGCGGCAACATCGCTCAGGTGAAGGCCGCATGGCGTGGAGCCTTCCTGGCTCATGGCGCTCTTTCCGACCCGGGCAAAGCCGGCTTCCTTGAAATCATCTGCCCGTCGAACGAGGCCGCCCTCGCGCTTTCGGGCGCCGCACGCAGGCTCGGCATCACGGCGAAACCCCGACAGCTGCGCAGTTCGGAGCGTATCACGCTCAAGGACCCCGACGCCATCGAGCGCATGCTCATCCTCATGGGCGCCCCGCACTCCGCAAGGGAGTGGACAGGCAAGCGCACCGACGGCGAGGCACGGGGCAAGGCGAACCGTCTGGCGAACTTCGACGACGCCAATATGCGCCGCAGCGCGAAGGCCGCTGCCGAAGCCAGCGAGAAAGTGCGCCGCGCATTCGAGATTCTCGGCGACGACATCCCCGAAAACCTTCGTGCCGCGGGCCAGCTGCGCCTTGAGCACGGGGATGCGAGCCTTGAGGAACTCGGACGTCTCGCCGACCCGCCCATCACCAAGGATGCCATCGCAGGCCGCATCCGCCGTCTGCTGCAGCTCGCCGACAAGACCGCGAAGACCCGCGACCGGGAACAGTCCGGCGCGTCCGTCGGACGCTGACGGCGTCCCTCTGCTCCTGATAAGCGCCGGAATCAAATCCCGTCACGCACCGCGTCCATGTTCGCTATGGGCGCGGTGTTTTGTTCCGTGCCGCTTGTAATATTCGAATTGGCTAAAACCGGCCATTCCTCGCATATGCGGATAGGAAAGGATACACATGAAGACACTCAAGGATCTCGGAGATCTCAAGGGCAAGCGCGTTCTGATGCGCGCCGATTTCAACGTCCCGCTGGACGGCACCACGATTACCGATGATGGCCGTATCAAGGCCGCGCTGCCGACTATCACGGCGCTTCGCGAAGAAGGCGCCAAGGTCATCCTGATGGCCCACCTCGGCCGTCCGAAGGGCAAGGTCGTCCCTGAGCTGTCTCTGGCCCCGGTCGCCAAGCGTCTGGGCGAGCTGCTCGGCGTCGAGGTCCCGCTGGCCAAGGACACCTACGGCGAGGATGCCCAGGCCAAGGTCGCCGCGATGAACGACGGCGACGTGGTGCTGCTGGAGAACGTTCGCTTCAACCCGGAGGAGACCAGCAAGGATCCCGCCGTGCGCGCCCCGTACGCCAAGAAGATCGCCGCCCTCGGCGCTGTCTCTTATACACATCTGACGCTGCCGACG
>URWS01000352.1 GCA_900551605.1 uncultured Collinsella sp.
AGAAGAAGGCTCAGCAGCCGGCACCTGCCAACAACGCTGCCGCCAACTCCAAGGTTGAGGCCAAGAAGGCCGTTGCCAAGAAGAACGAGAAGGCTGCGAAGTCCAAGAAGAACGAGAAGCCTGGTTTCTTCGCCCGCACCAAGAAGTATTTCGCTTCGGTCAAGTCCGAGATGAAGCGTGTCACGTGGCCCGATAAGAAGGAGCTCGTGAACTACTCGGTCGTCGTTTGCGCTTCTCTGATCGTCGTCGGCGTCGTCATCGCTCTGCTCGATGCTGGCTTTGGCGAGGCTCTTGCTCTGTTCTCTGGATTGAGGGGCTAAACCATGTCTAAGCGTTGGTACGTCGTTCACACTTACTCTGGATACGAGAACCGTGTTAAGTCCGATCTCGAGCATCGCATCGAGACTATGGGCATGCAGGACCGTATCTTTGATATCGAGATTCCTATGGAGCGTGTCACCGAGATTAAAGAGGGTGGCAAGCGCGAGACCAAGGATTCCAAGATCTTCCCGGGTTATGTTCTGGTCCGCATGGAGATGGATGACGATGCATGGACGTGCGTCCGCAACACGCCCGGCGTCACCGGTTTCCTGGGCGGCAACGGCAAGCCCGCTCCGCTTTCCCGCGACGAGTACAACAAGATGACTCGTCGTCCCGGTAAGGGCGATTCGCCCAAGCGCACCTCGGTTGATATTCAGGTCGGCACGTCCGTCCGCGTCACCGATGGCCCGCTTACCGACTTTGATGGCAAGGTCTCCGAGGTTAACACCGAGGCTGGCAAGCTCAAGGTCACGCTGATGATCTTTGGCCGCGAGACGCCGGTCGAGCTCGACTTTAACCAGGTCGCTGTCATCGCTTAAGTTTTCGTCCGTTCGCGCGAGCGTGCTTCTTCTGTGACTGCTCATCTCAGGAGTGCTTCTAACACGTGCGTGCTTACGATATAGCAAGTACTTCACACTCGTGATTCGAAAGGAATGACCATGGCTGAGAAGAAGGTTGCCAACGTCATTAAGCTCCAGATTCCTGCTGGTGCAGCTAACCCCGCTCCTCCCGTCGGCCCCGCCCTGGGCGCTGCTGGCGTGAACATCATGCAGTTCTGCCAGGCCTTTAACGCCGAGACGCAGGACAAGAAGGGTGACATCATCCCCGTTGAGATCTCTGTCTACGAGGACAAGTCCTTCTCCTTCATCACCAAGACCCCGCCGGCGGCTCACCTCATCAAGAAGGAGCTGAACCTCAAGTCTGGTTCCGCTAAGCCCCAGGCCGACAAGGTCGGTCAGCTCTCCCAGGAGCAGCTCACCAAGATCGCCGAGATCAAGATGCCGGACCTCAATGCCAACGACATTGACGCCGCCAAGAAGATCATCGCTGGTACCGCCCGTTCCATGGGCGTCACCATCGCTGAGTAGCGATTTCTTTAGGTAATGACGGGTGCTCCGACCGGGGCGCCCGTTATATGTGTGCAATAGGGCACACGATACGATGTGGGAGGGCTCACGCCCGTTTAACCACAGGAGGTAATGCACATGGCTAAGCATGGTAAGAGCTATAACGCCGCTGCCGAGAAGATCGACCGCGCCACGCTCTACACCCCCCTTCAGGCTGCCAAGCTCATCAAGGAGCTCGACACCGCCAAGTTCGACGAGACCGTTGAGGCCCACTTCCGTCTGGGCATCGATACTCGTAAGGCTGACCAGAACATCCGTGGTTCCATCTCCCTGCCCCACGGCACCGGCAAGACCGTTCGTGTTGCCGTCTTCGCCGAGGGCGAGAAGGCCCGCGAGGCCGAGGCCGCCGGCGCCGACATCATCGGTTCCGACGAGCTCGTCGCCCTGATCCAGAAGGGCGAGATCAACTTCGACGCCGCTATCGCTACGCCGAACATGATGGCCAAGGTTGGCCGCATCGGTAAGATCCTTGGTCCCCGTGGCCTCATGCCGAACCCCAAGCTCGGCACCGTGACCATGGACGTCGCCAAGATGGTCTCTGAGCTCAAGGCTGGCCGCGTTGAGTACCGCGCCGACCGTTACGGCATCTGCC
>URWS01000353.1 GCA_900551605.1 uncultured Collinsella sp.
GGTTAAAAGCGTGGCTGCACTTCATGACACAGTCATACGCCGGCAGCGGCAGCTTGCGCTCCAGGCAGGAATGGCACTCGGCCTCGTAGTCGTCAAACTTCTGACGCATCATCTCGACGTTAGCGACCTCAAAGTTATAGGCACTGAACTCGCGCTCGTTCTCGAGGAACACGTCACCATAGGTCATGGGCGTTCCGTCGGGCAGATAGCTCCACACCAGGTCGTAGACGGAGTTGACGCCCTGCGCATACATGGCAATGCGCTCCAGGCCATAGGTGATCTCGACAGGCACGGGGTCGACCTCGATGCCGCCCACCTGCTGGAAGTACGTAAACTGCGTGACCTCCATGCCGTTGAGCCAGACCTCCCAGCCAAGGCCCCAGGCGCCGAGCGTCGGGCTCTCCCAGTCATCCTCGACAAAGCGGACGTCATGGTCGTTGGGGTCCAGGCCAATAGCGGCAAGAGACCCCAGGTAAAGCTCCTGGGCGTTGACCGGCGAGGGCTTGATGAGCACCTGGAACTGATAGTAGTGCTGCATGCGGTTGGGGTTCTCGCCGTAGCGGCCGTCGGCGGGACGGCGGCAAGGCTGCGCATAGCAGGTGCGCCACTCGGCGGGACCGAGCGAGCGCAGCGTGGTCGCGGTATGGAAGGTACCGGCACCGACCTCGGAGTCATAGGGCTGCATAATGACGCAGCCCTGCTCGCCCCAGTACTGCTGGAGGCGCAGGATGATGTCTTGGAAGGAAAGCGATGAAGCGTTCATGCCTCTAATATCCCCTCGTCGAAACGATTACACGGTTAGGTACTGTACTATAGCGGTTTTTAGTCGATAGCGCCGATGCGGTTGAGCGGCCAGTAGCGAACGAGTGCCACAGCGATCAAATCAGAGCGATCGACGGGACCAAAGTAGCGTGAGTCGGCAGAGTTTTCGCGGTTGTCGCCCATCACCCACACGCACCCGTCGGGAACGGTGTAGGGATAGCTTACCTGAGCGCCGGGCGCTTGGACCGAAAGTGGCCAGCTCATGCCCGTCGTATAGTCCTCGTCGAGCGCTTGGCCGTCAACGACCACCTTGCCATCCTGCAGGTCGACCGTCTGGCCGGCCGTGGCAATAACGCGCTTGACAAGAACATCATGCTCGGAGGTGCCATCGGGGTTGTGAAACACCACGATATCGCCCTGCTTGACGGGCTGACCGAGCTCGAGGCTCACCTTTTGCGCCAGGATCTGGTCGCCAATCTCGATTGTGTCCTCCATAGAGCCGGTGGGCACCACAAAGGGCTCGACCACAAAGGTGCGGATCAGGAAGGTGGCGACCAGTGCGATCGCAACGACCACGATCCACTCAAACGCACCCTTTAGCACGGAATGCTGCGATGGAACCATTCTCACTCCTTGCTCTGCGAATACGATGCGTCCAGGATGTCCTGCGCGTATGCGCGCTCCTCGGGCGTAAGCCGCGCCGTCTCGATCAGGTCGGGACGCCAGCGGCAGGTGCGCTCGATGGCATTCTTACGGCGCCAGGCGTCAACCTTGGCATGATCGCCGCTCACGAGCACCGGCGGCACGCCCTTGCCGTTGAACTCGGCGGGGCGAGTATACTGCGCGTACTCGAGCAGGCCACCGTCCTCGGCAGTCGAGAACGACTCATCGACGTTACTCATCTCGTCACCAAGGGCGCCGGGAATCAGACGCACGACGGCGTCGGCAACGACCATAGCAGGTAGCTCGCCACCCGTAAGCACGTAGTCGCCGATCGATAGGCGCTCGTCGGCATACGCATACGCGCGCTCGTCGACACCCTCGTATCGACTGCATACAAACAGCAGGCGCTCGCTTTTGAGCAGGCGCTCGGCCACATGCTGCGTAAAGGGTTCGCCGCAGGGCGTAAAGAACACCACAGTGGGCTTGGGACCCTCTGCGCTAATGGCTTCGATGGCCTCCGCGATAGGCTCGACCTTCATGAGCATGCCCTGCCCGCCGCCGTACGGCTCGTCATCGACGGTACGATGGCGGTCGTGCGTCCAGTC
>URWS01000354.1 GCA_900551605.1 uncultured Collinsella sp.
GAGATTCGCCTTAGTCTCGTGGGCTCGGAGATGTGTATAAGAGACAGCCCATGGGCCTCATCCATTTCTGGTAAAACTCGCTTTAATCCTCCTTTGCAGATTGTGGGCTAGGAGGAGGACTCCTCATCGTCTGAACTGGGCGACCTCGCGTAGAAGTCCCTGTATCGGAGCGTTTTCGGGTTGCGCATTGCCCGATCCAACACGAACGCCGCCTTTTCCATCTTGTCGCGGGGAGGGTTCATCATCACCCAGAAGAGGTCGAGGTAGCCGCCGAGCCTGGTGCGGTCGAACCCCGTGTGGGAGTCGAGGAACAGGCGCAGCAGATAGCAGAGCCGGTTGACCGCGGCGAGCGGGTTCTCCGGGTCGGGCAGGCGCTTGATGAGCTTGGAGTTGTGCCGCTCGCTGCGCAGGCCCAGCTCGCGGACCAGGCGGTTGTGGCCGTTCTCCATGTCGTGGACCAGCGTCGAGCCGCGCGCCACATGGCCCCCGAAGGCGGCGAGGGTGCGCGCGCCGCTGGTCTTGCCGAGCCCCTCGTCGGCGAACACCGCCGCCCCGCTCCCGTCGCAGCCGATGCCGATGCAGTGCTTCCCCTTGGAGAAGCCGCCCGGGACCTTGGAGCCGTCGGGCATCCTCGGCTGGTCCGCCAGCGGCAGCGGGTACATCATCTCGTCGATCTCCACCCGGCCGGCCAGGACGGCGCCCTCCTGCACCCCCTCCAGCACCGCGAGCAGCTTGGCGAGCCAGTACGGCGGCGTGGTGGCCGACCTGCGGCCCGACCGGGCCGCGCCCGCCAGGCTGCCGTAGGAGAAGACCTCGAGGAGGAACTCCGTCCAGTCGGCGACGGGCAGCTTGCGGCCGTCGAAGACGGTGCCGGTGGCCGGGTTGAACGCGCGGCCGCAGGACAGGCAGCGCCACCGGCGCACGCCGTTGGCGTCGCGCCCGTTGCCCTCGATCGCCGGCGAGCCGCAGCGCGGGCACGCGTCGCGGTCGTAGCCGTTGAAGAAATCGGCCTCGCCGACCAGGCCGGCGCCCGCGTGGCGGTAGCGGTACATGTCGCGGTGGCAGTCCCTGACGATCCTCTCGGCCGGGGACAGCTCGCCGTCGCCGGCGCCGTCCCACGGCGTGGCCGACGGCGCCGGGCGCCGCCGCTTCTCTTCTCCGCTCATGGTGGAAGTCCTCGCTGCCCGGAGGGACGGCGACGCCGAGGACTTCCACATCGCAAGAGCATCGCCGTCCATCCGGGCGGTCTCGCGGATGGATGTTCTGTTGCCTGCGATTATAGGGCAACGCGCGCGGCGGCGGATGCGCTACCCACATTCTGCAAAGGAGGATTTACTCGCTTTTCTGCCTCATTCCGTCTGAAATGAAATCTGAATCTCGATAAGCAACGATATCGCCCATCTGACTCGTCGCCCACGATGTGTAGTCCTTCTCGATGAATTCGTCGTAATAGCTATCAAGAGCCTTCTTCTCGATGGTGGTGGTTACCGGGTCGAAGAAGACATCTCGACCTCGGCGTCGGCCTTTGAGATCGAACACGGAAATCTCGTGGGGAACCAGCTGTTTCATCCTCTCGAGGAAACGGAGTCGCAAGTCCCTCACGTTCTCCGCCTGATATATGTCAAAAATTACATCGTCTATTTGCCGCCATTCCGACTCCGAGATCATAACGCCTCCGCACTCTAGGACTCGCCGCCGCGCTGCATATATTTATGCAGAATGAAAAGATGCACAACTCAAAGAATTTCATAGTTCGTCGCTCAAATTTACCATAAGCGCAGCGGTATCTCAAACCGCCGAGCCAATGGGGGATTCTGCCATATTACGGACGATATCCCCAGATAGGAGGATTTCCATGGTCAAGGATTACATCGACACCAACGACTTCACCAAGGAGGAGCTGCTCGGCATGGTGGACCTCGCCATCGCCATGAAGGGGCTCATCAAGGAGGGCGGCGAGTACCCGCTCTTGCTGAAGCACAAGACGCTGGGCATGATCTTCCAGCAGGTGTCCACCCGCACGCGCATCT
>URWS01000355.1 GCA_900551605.1 uncultured Collinsella sp.
GGTCATACCGACGATGGGGCCCAGCTCGATGTTGCCGTGCAGCGAGACGATATCGGCATTCACGCCGCGCTCGGCATACCAGGCGCTCGCGATGCGCGGGTACTTGGTGGCCACGCGAAGCGACCCGCGGCGGGCATAGTTGCGCTCGGCCTGCCCGGCGCGCCACGCAGGCTCCGCCTCAATAAAAGTGCACAGACCGTAGCCCAGATTGACCAGCTGCAGCAGGTTGAGGTCGGCCTCGATGAGCGAGTCCCAGCCGCAGATGCCGCAGTCGGCGCCGCCGCAACCCACAAAGGCCGGCGCGTCGCTGGGACGCACGATGACAAACTCAATATCGCCGACCGCGCCCTCGCCGGCACGCGTGTCACGACCGCGCACGATCAGGTGACGACCGGGGTCGCGCAGCTCGGAGACGTCCAGGCCCGCAGCCTCGAGCACATCGAGGGTATCGGCCTTGAGCGAGCCCTTGGGCACGGCAATGCGCAGCGGGCCCTCGGCGCCACGGCCCACGGCGTGATCGCCATCGGAGGCAGCGTCCTCGGCCGAGGTGCGCGCGGCCTCCAGGCGCTCGAGCGAAAAGGCGAAGCCCGCCGCCGGCACCTCGATACCGTCACCAAATGCGCCGGTAAAGATGGAGTCGTAGCGACCGCCCGAGCCGACCGGATCGGGCAGACCACCGGCATAGGCCTTAAAGACCAGACCGGTGTAGTAATCGAAAGAATTCATGATGGAGAAGTCGAAGGACAGCACCTGAGCATCCTCGGGAGCCAGGCCCTCAACCAGGGCACGCAGCTCGCGCGTCAACGGCGCAACGATACCGGCCGCCGCCAGCAGCGCATCGACACGGTCGAGCACCTCGGCGCCACCATGCAGGCGCGGCAGCTCGCTAATGGCAGCCTTGACGGCCTCGGGCTCGGCGCTTTCCGCCACGCGGGCATCGAGGCCCACAAAGTCGTTGGCGTGCACGCAGCGCAGCGCCTCGGCAGCCAGTTCGCGGTCTTCGCACGCCGCGAGCAGCTCCTTAAACGGACGCACGCTACCTGCGATAATGCGCGCATCGGGCAGCGCGAGTTTGCGCACGGCCTCCGCTACCAGCGAGACAATCTCCACGTCGCCCGCGGTATCGCCCGCGCCGATGAGCTCAAAGCCCAACTGCGTAAACTGACGCGAACCGCCGGCATTGCGTTGGCACTCACGAACCACCGGCGCCTCGTAGCGCAGGCGCAGTGGCAGGTCGGCCGCGCGCATGCGGGTCGAGACCAGGCGCACGATCGGCAGCGTGTTGTCGGGACGAACCACCAGCAGGCGGCCGTCGTCATCGAAGAGCTTAAACGGCGTATCCGCGATGCGGCCGCCCTCCTCAAGCGAACCCTTGTCCTCGAGCAGCGGCGTCTCAACCGGCAGGTAATGATGCTCCCTAAAGCAGCCCTTCACCGTCAGCGCAATCTCCTCGCGCGCCTGAGCCTCCTCGGGCAATATGTCCCGGAATCCCCACGGTGTGGCCGTCATCTGGTGAGCCTCCTCATGCTGTGCTTCGTATAGAACAGAAGACCGGCATAGCTCCGCCGGTCTTCTGGGTACTTTAGCATACTAGAGTGCTTGCGGGGAGAATCGTCTCCTTAGGCTCACAGCGTATTCATTTGGAAACATATGGAAGGCGCGTCCCATTTCGAGCGGCCATTCCGGGACACGCTTTCCGCTTGAAGCCTCAACGGGAAACCGCATCCCAGAATAGACGCTCAGAACGGGACACACTTTCCGAAACCCATCCCAACGAGAAACGGCGTCCCATTCCAGACCCTAATTCCGGGACGAGCTTTCCGCTAAGGCTTCTACCGGAAACCGCATCCCACTCTGGACGCTAATTCCGGGACGCACTTTCCCAACCAGCCCCGCAGAGCCACTCGCACTAGCGGCCGGCATGCCCCAACGCAAAAAGGGCGCCCGCGCGAACACGGACGCCCTTGTGTAGGGTCGAGATATCAACCAGCCAAGATATCGGACCCGCGACCAGCTCTTAGT
>URWS01000356.1 GCA_900551605.1 uncultured Collinsella sp.
ATATGTGCCTTGGTATGGGTGTCATCGTTGCCGTGCGAACCGGCGAGGATGAGATTTCGAAGCTTGAGATTCCGGTGACTGCGGGCGAAGTCAAGCGAGACTCCGGCCTATATCGGTCGTATCGGAACGTTGCGGAGCAGATTAAGGAAGCTTTCGACGCCATGGGGTGTTCGGAGCAATGATGCCCGCAGTATCAAGCGGTTGAGGAGCCTTGCCCATGTCGAGCGAACCATATGCGATTCCGCCCAAAGATCGCGCCTTTGAGGGTATTCTTTGGTATATCAAACACTATGACTTACAGGGTGGCGATCGGTTGCCTGCCGAGCGCGTGCTCTGCGAAGAGCTGGGCGTATCGCGCACGGCGCTTCGTGCCGCCATCACGCGCCTTATATCGTGTGGAACCTTGGAGAGCCGTCGTGGTTCGGGCACCTATGTGTGCCCGCCCAAACCGCTGAACATTTTCCAGGAAACGTGGAACTATACCCAGGCCGTCGAGAGGGTCGGCTCAAAGTCCACCGCACGCCTGATATGGTCCAAGGTCGTGTATTCCGATATCGATTTGGCTCAAAAGGCGCAGATCGATCTGGGCATGCCGCTCTTCTGCATTCGACGCGTTCGCGTGGTCAATGGATCCCCCGCATCGATCGAGACGGCATACGTCAATCTGTCTTTGTGTCCCTCGCTTCCCGATCACGATTTTGAGAAGGAGAGCCTCTACGACGTTTTGCTCAAAGAGGGAAATGTCCATGTGACGCACGGCAAGGAGCATATTTCCATCAGCCGCCTGAACGCCGACGAGGCCAAGCTACTGGATGCCCAGGAGGGCACGCCGGTGTTTTACAAGGCGTCTCACGAACGCGACGAGAACGATGGCTTTGTCGAGTATTGCAAGTCCGTGATTCTGCCGACCAAGTATCGCTTTGCCGATAACGGCGAGGCGGACGGCGTTGCAACGAAGGTGGGTGTCGAATGGCTGAAGCGGTAGGGGGCCTGCCGGTCTACAAACAAATCCGCCGCTGTATTGCGGAGCGGATCGAGCGCGGCGACTATCCGACGGGTTCGATGATTCCATCCGAAAATGAACTGGCCGAGGAGTTTGGCACCACGCGCCTGACAATTCGTAGCGCCATGGACGAGCTGGTCAAGAGCGGTCAGATTCGTCGCGTGCAGGGCAAGGGCGCCTTTGTGGGGCATAAGTGGTTTGATGAGCACGTTCGCAAAGGCGGTTTTCGCCAGACGGTTTTGGCCTCGGGCGCGACGCCATCGGTACGCATCCTCGCGCATTCCAAGCGCTATGCCGGCCTGTACTATGCCGACCTGTTTGGTATCGCCGAGGACGATTTGCTTTACTCGGTGCGCCGTCTTAACTGCATCGATGGCGAGCCCGTGTCAATCGAGATGACGCTGATTCCGTGCCTGCTGTTCCCGGGTATCGAGGATGTCGATATTTCGGTTTTCAGTCTGTATGAAACCTATGACATGTTGGGTCGAAAGCCGGATAAATCGATTGAGAAGCTCGATATCGAGGCTTTGGGCGCACGCGATGCGAGCCTGCTCAATCTTGAGCCAGGAGATCTGGCGCTTGTGCTGGAATGCTTGACTTACGATGCGAGCGGACAGGTCATCGAGTGCGCCAAATCCTTTACTCGCGGCGATGCCGGCGGTTATGCCTACAACTATTAGTATCTAGAACGTCCTTGCGCACGGCGAGGACGCTCGTTTTTTAGGACATGTGCCGCTCGACCGATGAGCGGTCAAAACTGACCGTCTACCGAGAGAGGAGGATTAAATCGAAAAATCGGTATTAAAAACGGCTAACCTGTAATCGTTCACTGGTATTAAGAACCTTTGAATTGTTGAGTTTGTGGTCAAGATGACCACAAGGTTAAACGGGACTAATGGGACGGCAAGCCCGTTCGTGTCCGTGCGACAATTCAGACTGCTCGTGAAAGGAGCGGGAATGAAGGAGACCGAGAAGATCGAGATCATGCACTTCGACCAGGAGGGCTACCTCG
>URWS01000357.1 GCA_900551605.1 uncultured Collinsella sp.
GGCATGCAGCCGTGCGAGCTGAGTGGCCGCGTGATGCAGCTTGATCCCGTTATGAGCGTCCATGCGCGTGTGACGCGCGTGGCACACCCTGCGATGGGTGAGGGTGTGGGCTACGGTTTTACCTACCGCGTACCGCGTACGCGCGTTCAGATCTGCACGCTGCCGATCGGTTATGCCGATGGCCTATCGCGTACGCTTTCCAATCGTATGGATGTGCTGTATCGCGGCGAGCGCGTGCATCAGGTTGGCAATATCTGCATGGACCAGTTTATGGTCGCCATTCAGTCCAACCCGGCACACGAGATTCCCGAGGCCGAGTATGGTGACGAGATGATCATTGTCGGCCGCGATGGCGATGCCGAGATCACTATGGACGAGATGGCCCGACTGCGCGGAACGATTAACTACGAGGTCGCCTGCGGCTTTGGCATGCGTCTCGACAAGATCTACGTGTAGGAGCCGCTATGGGCGTCATGCACATCCCCGGCCATACCCATCAGGCACCACGTGAGGTCGCACTCGAGGAGATTGAGGCCGTTCTGGGCGATTGTCACCTCTGCCAGCTCTACCAGTCGCGTCGCAATATCGTGTTTGGCGTGGGAAACCCCCGCGCTCGCGTGATGTTTATTGGTGAGGCGCCGGGTCGCAACGAGGATTTGCAGGGCGAGCCCTTTGTGGGGGCGGCAGGCGAGGATCTCAACGGCATTTTGTCGCTGGCGGGGCTCAAACGCGAAGACGTCTACATTGCCAACGTGCTTAAGTGCCGCCCGCCGGGAAACCGCAATCCGCGTCCCGAGGAAGTGCTGGCTTGCTCGCCGTTTTTGCGTGAGCAGATTCGAAGCATCTGGCCTGATATTATCGTGACGCTCGGCAACCCCGCGACGCACTTTGTGCTTAAGACCGAGATTGGCATTACTAAGCTGCGCGGCAGGTTCCACCAGATGGGGCATTTTGTAGTAATGCCCACTTTTCATCCGGCAGCAGCGCTGCGCAATCCGGCGTGGCAGGAGCTGCTGGAGGAAGACTTTAAGATGCTGGGCGATTATCTGGAGCGACATCCCGCACCAGAGGACGCCTCGGAATAATAAGGAGCATATATGTCCCTGGAGCGCCTGGGGGTAGGTACTTACAAAACGACTTGCGCTGCCGATACGGAGTACTTTGGCGAGCTAATTGCACCGTGCCTTGAGGACGGCGATGTGCTCATCCTGACCGGTGGCCTGGGAGTGGGCAAAACTCACTTTACCAAGGGCGTCTCGCGCGGGCTGGGCGATGGGCATATGGTTACGAGTCCTACGTTTGCGCTCATGGCCGTTCACGATCAAGGTCGTATTCCGCTGTTTCACTTTGATCTATACCGCCTGGAGCATGCCTACGAGCTCGAGGATACGGGCATTTTCGATGTGCTGGGCTATGAGGGTGCTTGCCTGCTGGAATGGGGCGAACAATTCCAGGACGAGCTGACGGATGAGTATCTTTCGGTGACGCTCAAGCGTGATGAGGGCGACAGCGATGTGCGAACGATAACGCTTGAGGCGCACGGTGACCGCGCAATGGAGCTTTCCCATTTGATTGATAAGGCTGTACAAGATGAGCTTGCATAACGACAACGCGCTGGTGGTGGCGCTCGATACCTCGACCGACATGCTTGCCTGCGCGGCAAGCTGGATTGATGGGCAGACGGGCGAGACGAAGCTCGTGAGTGGCGACCACATGTGTCGCCGTCACGCCAACGTTGAGCTCGTGAATACCGTTGATGGCGTGCTGGCTCAAGCCGGTCTGGATCGCAGCGATGTTGGTTGCTATGTGGTCGGTCGCGGCCCGGGGTCCTTTACGGGTGTGCGCATCGGCATCTCCACTGCCAAGGGCCTCGCGCGTGGTGCCAATGTTCCGCTGCTGGGCGTGTCGACGCTCGACGCTTGCGCTTGGACGGCGTGGAAGGCTGGCGTGCGCGGCAAGCTTGGTATCTTGGCCGATGCTATGCGCGGTGAGGTATATCCGGCGCTGTATATGC
>URWS01000358.1 GCA_900551605.1 uncultured Collinsella sp.
GCTTGCAGCGACGGACCTCAGGACACTCTTACACCACGTCTGCGCGCGCGACCTCACAATCGTGCATTCATCGCCATTTCGACTTGCTATCTGGCCTTATTAGTCCAAAATTGCTGCTACCAAATCGGTAGCAGTACTCATATTTAATGTTTTTTGACCAGCGGGTCTCCCTGCCTTAGCAAATCTAAGGCAAAACGGGCTCCAGACCGCTGAATCATGCCACATAGGGCACGCCCGCAGTCCGGAACCCGGTCCAAATTGAGTTATTGCGCCGCGTTAGGCCAAGACACCCGACAGGATCTCGATCAGACTGTCCACGTCGGCTTCCTCGCAGACGAGCGGCGGCAGGAAAAGCAGCGTATGCGCACCTGTAGCGTTGATCACGGCACCAGCCCCCAATGCACGGGCCACAACGTCGTGTGCATCACCCGCAGTATCGTCCAGATCGCAGCCGAGCATCAGGCCACGGCCACGCACCTCTACCACATGCGGAAGCTTAGCCAGCGCCTGCTCCATATAGGCACCCACCTTGGCAGCATGCTCGGCATAATCGCCACGCACAAGCGCGGAGAGCGTCGCGGCACACGCCGCGATGGCCAAGCAGCTACCGCCAAAGGTCGAGCCGTGGTCGCCCGGCTTAAACACGTCGGCAATCTCCTTCTTCGCCACGACGGCACCCATGGGCACGCCATCAGCAATGCCCTTGGCAAGGCTCATGATGTCGGGCTCCACGCCATAGGTCTGGAACGCAAATGGCTTGCCGGAGCGGAAGATGCCGCACTGGACCTCGTCGGCGATAAGCACGGCGCCCACTTCGTGTGCCAGGTCGCGCGCTGCCGCCATAAACTCCTCGGTCATAGGGTGCACGCCACTCTCACCCTGGATCGGTTCGAGCATTACAGCGCATATTTCACTGCCCAGCTGCTTAAAGATCGCACGCAGTTCATCGACATCGTTGGGCGTGCAGGCCACAAAGCCACCCGGCAGCGGGCGGAAGCTGTCCTGCAGCCAATCCTGCATGGTGGCGGCAATGGTCTCGAGCGTACGGCCGTGGAAGCCGCCGCGCATGCACACGATGGTGTTGCCGCCATTACCGGCACGCTTGGCGTACAGGCGCGCGAGCTTCATCGAGCCCTCGTTGGCCTCGGCGCCGGAATTGGCAAAGAACGTCTCCCACACCTGCTCGCCCGCAGCCGGGGCACCAAGAGCAGCTGCCGTGGTCTCATCGCCGGCGGCAATGGCATCGGCAAGCACGCGCGCACCATCTACGTCGTCGTTAGCAAGCTTGGACAGCAGCGCCGCGACCTGTCCGCGCTGCTCGATGTAAAAGTAATTGGAGACATGCATGAGCTTTTTGGTCTGCGCCTCGAGCGCCGAGAGCACAGCAGGGTCGCCATGACCTAGGCTGCACACGCCGATGCCGGCAAGAAAGTCGAGGTACTCACGGCCATCGTCGCCGGTGAGCTTCATGCCGTGACCCTCGACAAACTCGACCGGAGAGCGGCCAAAGGTATGCATAACGTAATGGGATTCAAGCGATTGCTGAGCTGCAAGTGACATGGGATGCCTTTCGTTGGGCGCCAGCCGGCGCGGGGCTATGGGTGCAGGAATGGGGCGGCTGCGGGTCAGCTAGACCGTCTGAAGTTTCTCGACCTCGTCAAGGTTTTCGGTCAGACGCGCAGCAAACGTCGAAAGCGGATGCGGATGCGTATCGAACTCGTAAGCCGTCTCGGTGGAATGGATCACGGTGCCGACGCCGGCATCGGTCAGCAGCTCCAGGAGCAGCGAATGCGGCGTAGTACCGTTAATGATGTGGGCACGAAATACGCCGCCGGTAAGCGCATCGACGGCCGCACGCAGCTTGGGAATCATGCCCTTGTCGACCTCGCCGCCGTAGAGCATCTCGTTGACCTCGTCGAGCGTCAGGTTGGAGATAAGCGAGTCCTTATCGCTAAAGTCCTTGTACCTGTCTCTTATACACATCTCCGAGCCCACGAGACTAAGGCGAATC